>CAJXGZ010000026.1 GCA_913053795.1 uncultured Rhodospirillales bacterium
GGCTCATGCCCAGGCCGGTCTGCGTGAGGTCGTTGGTGCCGAAGCTGAAGAACTCGGCGGTCTCGGCGATCTCTCCGGCGCACAAGGCGGCGCGGGGAAGCTCGATCATGGTTCCCACCATGTACTCAACCTCGACGCCTTTCTCCTCCATCACCTCTGCGGCGATGCGCCGGACCACCTCGCACAGCTTGTCCAGTTCGGCCTTGATGCTGACCAGGGGGATCATGATTTCGGGCAGCACCGTCTTGCCGTTTTTCTTGACCTCGCAAGCCGCCTCGATGATGGCGCGGGCCTGCATCTCGGTGATTTCCGGATAGGTGACGCCGAGGCGGCAGCCCCGGTGCCCGAGCATGGGGTTGTATTCGTGGAGTTGATTGGCGTGGCTGCGGATGGTTTCCACATCGGTTCCGGAGGCCTCGGCCACCACTTTCATGTCGGCCTCGGTGTGGGGCAGGAATTCGTGCAAGGGCGGGTCCAGCAGGCGGATGGTCACCGGCAGCCCCTCCATGATGGTGAACAAGGCAACGAAGTCCTTGCGCTGGTGGGGCAACAGCTTGTCCAGCGCGGCGCGGCGTTGCGTCTCGTCCTTGGCCAGGATCATCTCGCGCATGTGGGTGATGCGCTCGGGATCGAAGAACATGTGCTCGGTGCGGCACAGGCCAATGCCCTCGGCCCCGAAGTCGAGCGCCGTCTTGGCGTCGGCTGGGGTTTCGGCGTTGGCGCGCACCTTCATGGTGCTCACCTGGTTCACCCATTCCATGAGCTTGCCGAAGTCGCCGGTCAACTCGGTCTGGATGGTCGCCACCTCGCCCGCCATGACCTCGCCGGTGGAGCCGTCCAGCGTGATGATGTCTCCTTCATGAATGACGTGGCCGCCCGACGATAGAGTCTTGGCCTTGTAGTCCACCGTCAGTTCGCCGGCGCCGGCGACGCAAGGGGTTCCCATGCCGCGCGCCACCACCGCGGCGTGGCTGGTCATGCCGCCCCGCGTGGTGAGAATGCCCTGGGCCACGTGCATGCCGCCGATGTCCTCCGGCGACGTCTCGACGCGGACTAAGATCACCTTCTCTTCCTTTTTGTGCCAGACCCCGGCGTCTTCGGAGTTGAACACCGCCTTTCCGGACGCCGCCCCCGGCGACGCCGGAAGCCCCTTGCCGAGCACCGTCTTTTCGGCGTTGGGATCGAGTTGGGGATGCAGCAACTGCTCCAGCTGCGCGGGATCGACGCGGCGCACCGCCTCGTTTCTGTCGATCAGCCCTTCCCCGCACATGTCGACGGCGATCTTCAGGGCCGCCCCGACGGTGCGCTTGCCGGTGCGGGTCTGCAGCATCCACAGCTTGTTCTGCTGGATGGTGAACTCCATGTCCTGCATGTCGGCGTAATGCTGCTCCAGGGTTTCGCGGATGCCCGCCAGCTCCTTGAAGGTTTCGGGCATGACCTCCTCCATGGAGGGCAGGTCGGAATCGGTCAGCTTTTTCTCGAAATCGGTGAGGCATTGAGGGGTTCGGATGCCGGCCACCACGTCCTCGCCTTGAGCGTTGACCAGATATTCGCCGTAGAAGTGATTGTCGCCGGTGGACGGGTTGCGGGTGAAGCAGACGCCGGTGGCGCAGTCGCCGCCCATGTTGCCGAAGACCATGGACTGAACGTTGACGGCGGTGCCCCAGTCGGCGGGGATTGAGTGCAGCTTGCGATAGGTGATGGCGCGCTTGTTCATCCAGCTTTCGAAGACGGCGCCGATGGCCCCCCAAAGCTGCGTCTGGGGGTCCTGGGGAAAAGGGGCGCCGAACTCCTCCAGCACCAGACCCTGGAATCGTTGGACCACTTGCCTCCAGTCCTCGGCGGTGAGGTCCGTATCCACCTTGAGATCATTCTCCGACTTGTGCTCCTCCAGCAGCTCCTCGAAGTTATAGCTGTCGATGTCCAGCACGACGTTGGAATACATCTGGATGAAGCGGCGGTAACTGTCGTAGGCGAAGCGCGCGTCATTGCTTTTCTCGGCCAGTCCCTCAACGGTCTCGTCGTTGAGCCCTAAGTTCAAAACCGTATCCATCATGCCCGGCATGGAGGCGCGGGCGCCCGAGCGCACCGACACCAGCAGCGGCATACCGTCGCCGTCGCTGAACTTGAGGCCGATCAGCTTCTCGACCCCGGCCATGGCCGCCGCCACCTGTTTCTCCAGGTCCTTAGGGAAGGTTTTGCCGTTCTGGACGTAATGGGTGCAGACTTCGGTGGTGATGGTGAAGCCCGGCGGCACCGGAATGCCGATACTGCTCATTTCGGCCAAATTGGCGCCCTTGCCGCCGAGCAGATCTTTCATGCCGGTCCGGCCTTCGGCCTTGCCGCCGCCAAAGACGTAAACCCATTTATTGGTCATTTTTCGGTTCCCTCGATTTTTGAAAAATCAGCCATTCCCCCTAGAGCCGAGCGGATTTGCGATAATAGCCTGAGACGGTTGCCGCGTAGGCTTGAGTCTTCGCAATTCACCGTCACATTGTCAAAAAAGTTGTCCACAGGCCCCCTGAGTTTGGCCAGTTCCGACATGGCGTCGGCGAATCTTTCGTCCTTGAGCGCCTTCCGGCAGCCGTCTCCGGCCTCGGCCAGGCGATCGAACAAGGCGCGCTCCTCGTCTTGTTCGAAGAGCTTTTCGTTGGCGGCGCCGTCATGGGACCGCCCGTCCTTTTTTTCCTCGATGCGCAGGATGTTGGCTGCGCGCCGGTAGGCCACCAAAAGGTGGCCGCCGTCTTCGGCGCCGAGGAAATCCTTGAGGGCGTCGACCCGGGCCAGAAGGCGCACCAGATCGTCCTCGCCGCCCTCGCCCGGGGTCTCCACCTCGAAAACGGCGGAGACCAGGTCGTGGCGCACGCCTTTCTCCTTCAGATGCGCCTTGAGGCGGTCGGCGAAGAAAGTCATGAGATCGGCGGCCAGGGCGCCGGGCGCGATCCTTAAAACATCGTCTGCGTAAATCTCCCGGGCCGTCTTGAAGACGTTGAACAGGGGCATTTCCAGATTGTTCTCGATGACCAGCCGGATCACCCCCAGCGCCGCGCGGCGAAGGGCGAAGGGGTCCTTGGAGCCGGTGGGCTTTTCATTAATGCCGAAAAAGCCCGCCAGGGTGTCGATCTTGTCGGCCAGGGACACGGCGGCAGCCAATGGATGGGTGGGACAGGCGTCGTTCGGGCCCTGGGGCGCGTAGTGCTCGGTAATGGCCTGGGCCACGTCGTCGTCCTCGCCGTCGTTTTTGGCGTAGTAGCCGCCCATGATCCCCTGCAGCTCCGCGAACTCGCCCACCATGTCGCTGGAAAGGTCGGCCTTGGCCAGCTTGGCGGCGCGCTCCGCCTTATCGGCGTCGGCGCCGGTGTAGCCGGCAATGACCCGGGCCAGTTTGGCGATGCGCGCCCCCTTGTCCGACATGGCGCCCAGGCCCTTGTAGAAGACGCGCCCGGAAAGGGCCTCCAGGCGGTCCTCCAGCTTAATCTTCCGGTCCTGGTCCCAGAAGAACTTGGCGTCGGAGAGGCGGGCGCGCAGCACCCGCTCGTTGCCGGCGACGATGGCCTTGCCGCCGTCGCTGGTCTCAATGTTGGAGACGACGATAAAGCGGGGCGCCAAGGAGCCGTCGGCGCCCAGAAGCGAAAAATACTTCTGATGGGAGCGCATGGCCGTGCTGAGAACTTCAGGCGGCAAATCCATGAACGCATCGTCAATGACTCCCATGAGAACCACCGGCCATTCCACCAGCCCGGCCACTTCCGCCAGCAATCCCTGGTCGGGCTTGAGCTTCAGGTTTTCCTTGGCCGCCAGCCGTTCCGCCTGTTCCCAAATCACCCGCTGGCGCTCGGCGTGGTCAAGCATCACCTTGTCATGGACCAGCTTGGATTTGTAATCGTCGAAATCCTTGACCTTGAACGGCTGGGGCGCATGGAAGCGATGGCCGACGGTGGAAAAGCCCGCTTTATGGGAGGCGAACTCGACGGTGACTGCGGCGCCGCCGAAAAGGCAAAGGATGGCGTGCAAGGGCCGGACCCAGCGGGCGTTGTTGGCGCCCCAACGCATGGACTTGGGCCAAGGCAGTTTTGTCATGGCGCCCGCGATGATATCGGGCAGAACATCGGCGGCGTCCTGTCCCTTTTTCTCGATGACCACGAAATAGAACATATTGCCCTTGATCTCGCGCTGTTCGCAGGCGTCAACGGAGGACATGCCGACGGAGCCCAGGAACCCTTTGAGAGCTTGCTCCGGGGCGTCGATGCGGGGGCCTTTGCGCTCCTCCTTCACGTCCGGCTGCTTTTTGGGGATGTCCTCCACCGCCAGGATCAAGCGGCGCGGGGTGACGTGGGCGTGGGCCTTGCCATACTCAAGACCGGCCTCCTTCAAGCCGTCCAGGACCAGACGCTTCAAGTCCTCCGCCGCCCGCACCTGCATGCGCGCCGGGATTTCCTCGCTTAGGATTTCCAGGAGAAGCTCAGGCATCGCCCTTGCCCTCCAGCCATATCTCGCAGCAGCCCTTGGCCAGCGCCCGCACGCGCCCGATGTAGGACGCGCGCTCGGCCACCGAAATGGCGCCCCGGGCGTCCAGCAGGTTGAACAGATGGCTGGCCTTGAGGCAGTGGTCGTAGGCGGGCAGCGCCAGCCCGGCCTCCAGCACGGCGGCGCATTCCTTTTCCGAATCGGCGAAATGGCGCATCAGCATGGCGGTGTCGGCGCGCTCGAAGTTATAGGCCGAGTGCTCGCGCTCGTTTCTCAAGAAAACGTCGCCGTAGGTGACTCCTTCTCCGTTCCAATCCAGGTCGAAGACGTTCTCCACCCCCTGGATGTACATGGCCAGGCGCTCAATGCCGTAGGTCAGCTCGACGGACACCGGATCGCACTCCAGGCCGCCCACCTGTTGGAAGTAGGTGAACTGGGTGATCTCCATGCCGTCGCACCACACCTCCCAACCGAGACCCCAGGCGCCCAGCGTCGGGCTTTCCCAATCGTCCTCGACGAAACGGATGTCGTGGGCCATGGGATCGACGCCGAGATGGCTGAGGCTCTCCAGGTAAAGCTCCTGGGAATCATCGGGCGACGGTTTGAGCAGCACCTGGAACTGGTAGTAATGCTGGAGCCTGTTGGGATTGTCGCCGTAGCGCCCGTCGGTGGGGCGGCGCGAGGGCTGCACAAAGGCGCACCTCCAAGGCTCCGGCCCGAGCGCCCGCAAGGTTGTGGCGGGATGAAAGGTGCCGGCCCCCACCTCGACGTCGTAGGGCTGCAGAATGACGCACCCCTTGGACGCCCAAAACGCCTGCAGCGCCAAAATCAAGGACTGGAAATCAGTTTTGGCGTCGGCCATGGAAATCAAGCGCTCGGTTGTTGATGGAGCCAGCGATGGAGCATCCCGGAAAAGATACTTTCCTGCCGGGAAGCGGTCAAGGCGGGGGGCTGGGGATTACCGGGCGGTTCCCGCCGGGGCCGGGGCGCCGCGCAAGAGGCCTTCGGTGGACAGGTCCTCGTCCAGGTCCGGCCAGTGGATTCCGTAACCGGCCCCGGCCAGCCGCCAGTTGGCGAGTTGTTCGGGCGTCGCCGCCGGCCAGCCTAGGGTACCAGGCCAACGGAACGGAGATGGCGCGGCCGTCCATGAGATCAACGCTCAAGCTGTCGGCCTCAATACGGAATCAAAGGGGTCAGGCCCCTTTAATCTGCCTCTTCCAACCAACCGCAAGCCCTCTCCTACTCCCTCCCCTACCCCGCCAGTTTTTTCCTTAGCAGCTCGTTGACCATTTGCGGGTTGGCTTTGCCTTGGGTGGCTTTCATCACCTGGCCGACGAACCAGCCGATGACTTTTTCGTTTCCGCTTTTGAATTGCTCGACTTGCCCTAAGTTGCCCGCGATGATTTCGTCGATGGCGGCCTCGATGGCGGACACATCGGTGATTTGCTTGAGGCCCTTTTCCTCGACGATGGCTCCAGGCGCCTTGCCGGTTTCCATCATCTCCTCGAAGACCTCCTTGGCCATGCGCCCCGAAATGGTCTCGCCGGTGATGAGATCAATGAGGGACCCTAGGTTTTCCGCCGGGACGGGGCTCTCCGTAATGCTCAGGTCCTTGGCGTTGAGCGCCCCGAACAGGTTGGCGGTGACCCAGTTGGCGGCCAGCTTGGCGTCCCGGCCCTTGCCCCCCCCACCCTTGGCGACAGCCTCGAAGTATTCGGCGTTTTCCTTTTCCGCCACCAGCACCCCGGCGTCGTAGGCCGACAGGCCGTATTCGGAGATAAACCGCTTCTTCTTTTCGTCGGGCAACTCGGGCAGGTTTTTCTTGATCTCAGCCACATACTCTTCGGTCAGCTCAAGGGGCGGCAGGTCGGGATCGGGGAAATAGCGGTAGTCGTGGGCGTGCTCCTTGGCGCGCATGGGGCGGGTCTCGCCAGTACTGGCGTCGAACAGGCGGGTTTCCTGGACCACCTGGCCGCCGGATTCATAGACCTCCACCTGGCGCTCGGCCTCGTGCTCGATGGCTTGCTGGAGGAAGCGGATGGAATTGACGTTCTTGACCTCGGCGCGGGTGCGCAAGCCCGTCTCCCCTACTTTGCGCACCGAGACGTTGACGTCGGCGCGCATGGAGCCTTCGGACATCTCGCCGTCGCATGTGCCGAGATAGCGCAGGATGGCGCGCAGTTTCGTGACATAGGCGGCGGCCTCTTCCGGGGAGCGCATGTCGGGCTTGGAGACGATCTCCATCAGGCCGACGCCCGAGCGGTTGAGGTCGACGAAGGTGCGCTTGGGGTCCTGGTCGTGCAGGGACTTGCCGGCGTCCTGCTCTATGTGCAGGCGCTCGATGCCGATTTCGCGGGTTTGGCCGTCCTTGAAGTCGAGCGTCACCTTTCCCTCGCCGACGATGGGGTGGTAGAGCTGTGAAATCTGGTAGCCCTGGGGCAGGTCGGCGTAGAAATAATTCTTCCTGTCGAAGGCGGAATTGAGGTTGATCTTGGCCTTCAGGCCGAGCCCGGTGCGGACAGCCTGCTCGATGCAATGCTCGTTGACCACCGGCAGCATGCCGGGCATGGCGGCGTCCACCAGCGACACCTGGGTGTTGGGCTCGGCCCCGAAATCGGTGGCGGAGCCGGAAAACAGCTTGGCCTTGGAGACGATCTGGGCGTGCACCTCAAGCCCGATAACCACCTCCCAATCGCCGGTTTCCCCTTCGATCAGATACGTCATCAAAATACCGCCGCTTAAAAAGCCGGAGCATAGTGGATCATGGCGATGGCCGCCACCCACATGGCGTTGATCAGGCAGGCCACAATGTAAAGGTACAGCCCCTTGGCGATGTCCTTGTGGGTGGCCCGGGGCGAACCGTCGCCGATCCAGGGGTCATCGACCACCCGTTCGGCGTAGCGGCGCGGACCGGCCAAGGAAATCCCCAGCGCCCCGGCCATGGCGCCCTCGGGCCAGCCGGCGTTGAGCGAGGGGTGCAGGCGTGAGTCCCTGAGCATCACCTTCAAGGACTTAAGCGGCTTGACCGTGGGCGTGAAGACGCTGGCGAAGACGATGAACAGGCCGGCGAGCCGGGCCGGAATCAGGTTCATGACGTCGTCCGTGCGCGCCGCCGCCATGCCGAAGGCGCGATAGCGCTCGGTCTTGTAGCCGATCATGCTGTCCATGGTGTTGACCGCCTTGTAGACCAGCAGCCCGGGAAAGCCGAACAGCACGTACCAGAACACCGGCGCCACGACGCCGTCGCAGAAATTCTCGGCGCAGGATTCAAGGGCGGCGCGGGCGACGCCGAATTCGTCCAGCTCGGACGTTTGGCGGCCGACGATATGGGCCACTTGCCGGCGCGCCGACTCGACGCCTTCCTTGGCCAGGGCGTTGCCGACGGCGCTGACGTGATCGAACAGGCTTCGCTGGGCGAGCAAGGCGGTCACCAAAAACAGCTCAACGATCCAGCCGAAGTCATGGTTCTGGGTCAGCCAGGCGACGCCCCAGCCGACGGCGGCGCTCAATCCGGCGACCACGAAGACCACGAATATCCCGCGCGCGGCGCGGTCCATTTGGCTGCGATTTTCGCGGTTGAGCTTGCGCTCCAGAAAGCCCACGAGCGCACCGGATGGGTGACCCGTTTGAACAGCTTACCCGCCTCGCCGACGCAAGCCTCAAGGCCAAGGGCGATCAGAAGCAACACCAGCGGGTCGAACCCCCCCTCGCCGCCGGCAAGGCCGAAGGTAAACATGATCCGAGAATGGGCGGACTGGCGCGTTCCGTCAACGGAGACTTGGCCGCCCTTTTCCGCTATACTCCTCCAAGGCTATATAGGAAGGACGCATCATGAGATATGCGCTAATCACCGTTTTTTCCGTCTTGATCGCATGGACGGCCGCCTCTAGCGCCTCGGCCAACCCTTGCGCGCCCCCACTGGGCTCCTCGTTGTCGGCGGCGGAGCGCACCCGCATGGACGCAACCGAACGGCTTCGCCGGGCGTCGGAGAATCTGGCGAAAGGCAACCTGAGAAGGGGAACCGCGCCGGCCCAGACCGGAACCATGACCGGAACCGGGACCGTTCATGGGTTGACGGTGGGCATTAGAAACCCCCGCGGCGGCGGCACGGGGACGATCGTTATCCAGCCCGGATACGCGCTTGATTCCAATGGAAACTTGATCCGTCTGTGCGCCGGAACCGGTCCCTGTCCTTAAATCCCCCCTGGCCTTAAATCCCCCTGGCCTTAAATCCCCCTGGCCTTAAACCACCCTGGCTAAGGCGTGGCGTTTTTTTCCGGCGGAAAGCTTGACCACGCCGTCTGAGTTAACGTCGGCGAGGGTGACGGTTTGGGTTTCACTGGCGATGACGGCGCCGTTGAGGCGGGCGCCGCCGCCCTTGATGAGGCGCCGGGCCTCGCCGTTGGAGGCGCACAGCCCGGCGCGCATGAACATCTCGAACGCCGGAACCCCGGCCTCCAACTCGGCGCGGGGCGCCTCGAAGGCGGGCAATTCGTCGCCCAGCGTTCCTTCCTCGAAGGTCTTGCGGGCGGTCTCGGCGGCGGCGGACGCGGCGCCTTCGCCGTGGAGCAATTTTGTCGCCTCATGGGCCAGGATTTTTTTAGCGTCGTTCAGCTCCGCCCCTTTCAAGGCCTCCAGCTTGGCGATTTCGTCCAGGGGAAGCTCGGTGAACAATTTCAGAAACCGGCCGACGTCGGCGTCCTCGGTGTTGCGCCAGTACTGCCAGTAATCGTAAGAAGACAACATGTCGCCGTTGAGCCACACGGCGCCGTCGGCGGTCTTGCCCATTTTGGCCCCCGACGACGCAGTCAGAAGCGGCGTCGTCAGGCCGTACAACTCCAGGCCGCCGGTGCGCCGGCCCAACTCCACCCCGTTGACGATATTGCCCCATTGATCCGAACCGCCCATCTGCAAATCGCAGTCAAAGCGACCAGCCAGCTCGACAAAGTCATAGGCCTGGAGGATCATGTAATTGAATTCCAGAAAGGTCAGCGGCTGCTCGCGCTCCAGGCGCAATTTGACGCTATCGAAGGTCAGCATGCGGTTGATGGTGAAGTGGGGGCCTAAGTCGCGCAGGAAGTCGATGTAGTTGAGGGAGGCCAGCCAGTCTGAGTTGTTGACCATGACGGCGTCCGTTTCGCCGTCGCCGAAATCCAGGAACTTGGCGAAGACCTCCTTGATTCCAGCCATGTTGGCGGCGATGTCGCCGGCGTTCAGCATATTGCGGGACTGGTCCTTGCCGGAAGGATCGCCGACCATGGACGTGCCGCCGCCCATGAGGACGATGGGCTTGTGGCCGGTTTGCTGGAGAATCCTGAGCAACATGATGGAAACCAGCGATCCGGCGTGCAGGCTGGGCGCCGTGCAGTCAAAGCCGATGTAGGCGATGATGGGCTTTTTCGAGGCTCGCGCGTCCAGCGCCGCCAGATCGGTGCACTGGTGCAGGTAGCCGCGCTCGACGACGGCGCGTATAAAGTCTGAACTGTGGCCGGTCATGCCGATACCCACTATCATACTCGCCGGCGCCCGACAACTGGAGGCTAAATGAAAGCGCTAGGTTTAATGAGCGGAACGTCCTTGGACGGCATCGACGCCGCCATCATCGACACCGACGGCGAGCGGGTAAAGTCCTTCGGCCCGGCGCTGACCGTTCCTTACGCCGATGATTTCCGCGCCCGCTTACGTAAAGGAGATGCTGAACGCGAACTGACCTTGCTGCACGCCGAGGCGGTGAAAAAATTGCTGGGCGATTACGGCGGCGCCGTCGACGTCATCGGCTTTCACGGCCACACCATCGAGCACCGCCCAGCCGACGGCGTCAGCCGCCAGATCGGCGACGGCGCCTTGCTGGCGGCCGAGACCAAAATCCCGGTGATCAACGATTTCAGAAGCAACGACTTGGCCCTTGGCGGCCAAGGCGCGCCCCTGGCCCCCTTGTTTCACGCCGCCCTGGCGCACGATTTGGAAAAACCGCTGTGCGTCCTCAACGTCGGCGGCGTCGCCAACGTCACATATCTTGGGCCGGGAGATGAAATCCAGGCCTTTGACACCGGCCCCGGCAACGCCCCCCTCGACGACTGGACGCAGCAAACATGCGGCGCGCCCATGGATAAGGACGGGCGGCTCGCCATGGCCGGGACCGCCGACAAGGCGGCGTGCGCGCAACTGCTGAACCATCCATATTTCGTGGCGCCGCCGCCCAAGTCGCTGGACCGGGACGATTTCAACATCAGCATGATTTCCGGCTTTTCCGCCGCCGACGGCGCGGCGACCCTAACCGCCTTCGTAGGCCGCGCCGTGGCTTGGTCGGTGAAATTCCTGCCGGGGGAGCCCAAACGCTGGCTGATTTGCGGCGGCGGGCGCCATAACCCCGCCTTGATGGACGCCTTTCGAAAGGTTCTGGACGCGCCAGTTGAGACCGTTGAACAGGTGGGCTGGAGCGGCGATAGCCTTGAGGCCCAAGCCTTCGCCTTCCTGGCCGTGCGCTCCCTGAAAGGACTGCCCCTAAGCCTCCCCGCCACCACCGGCGCATCCAAGCCGGCGACGGGCGGGGTTTTGCATAAGGTTTAGAGCCTTAGAGGCGCCCCCGGGGAGACCACCAGGAATCCATCCGCCAGATCAAGATGAAGCAGACGAGGAACAGCGTGATCGCCGCCACATAAGGATCGCCGTAGGGCAACGGCGCGAAGGGAAGGCGCCACAAGCTCCAAGCTTCAAGAAAATAGTATAATGCCGTATCCATTGTTTGACTCTCCCAGTTAAACAACAGTATGACACGGCCCGCGCGACCTGTATGTGAACGGGTTCACACATCGATTGCATGTAAAATTCTAAAAATCGAAGACCAGGCCGACGCCCATAATATGGCTCTTGTATTCGGTTTTGGTCCTGCCGAAATCCGGATCCTTGGTTGCGAAGTACTTGTATTCGCCCTTAAGGCCGATCCCTGGCTTCAAGGCGTACTCGGCCCCCAAGACGCCCTGGTAGGCGACCACGTCGGTGCTTTCGCTGGCCGCGGAGCCGTCAAAGTTTATTTTCACCCTGGCGTAGCCGGCCCCGCCGCCAATGTAAGGCGTCAATCGGCCATCCAGCACGTCCAGCGGGATGTCGTAATAGGCGTTGGCCATGATGACATGGGTGGTCACGTTGCCGCCAACCCTGTCGCTCGCGGTGTAGCCGAAGCCGTTGCCCTCTAATTGATCTATAATGTTTCGGTGATAAGCGCCCTCCAATTCGCCGCGCAGCCCGATTTTAAACCGGTATCCCATGGCGATGCTCCCGACAAATCCCTTTTTGGCCCCCAATGTGCCCGACGCCGTCATCCCCGCGTTTTCAAGGTCGGCGTCTTGCAACATCTTGTAGGCGACGCCGAAGGAGGCGTATCCCCCCGGTTTGCGCATGAGTCCAAAGCTTGATTTCGCCCCTGAAGAACCGGGAATGGGCGCGGGAGCTGGCGCGGGGGGCCTGGGCCGCGGGGCGGGCGCTTGCGCCGTTTGCCGCGGCGCATAAGCGGGCGCAGACGGGGCAAAAGCCGGCGCGGAAGGGCTGGCGTAGGACCGGGGCGCGGCCATATTGGCGCCGGCCAGGATACGGTTGGCGAAATGGGGAAAGCTGGTGATGGTCATGTCGATCAAATATCCCCGCTCCTTGGGCGCGCGCGTCACGGCCCGCGCCATGATCATCTCCACATACTGGGGATTGGCGGCGATGGCGTTGCCAACGGCCATCACAATCAGGTCATTGGGGTGAGAGCCGCTCCGGGCGGCGTTGTCAATGTAATAAGCGATGTTTGAAGGAAGCGCCTGTTGCGCAAGGGCCAGGCCCGGCCAAGCGTAAAAGATCCAAGCGGAAAAGATCCAAGCGGAAAAGAAAAGGACCGCCGAAAAAGGCGCAAAAGCGCGCCCCCCCTTGGCGCCCATGGAAAGGCGCCCACGAAGCAAAGCCGTGGGGACTCCGGAAAAATCAAACTTCAGTCGAAACAAAAAATAAAATCCCAGTACCGAGTTTTTTCCTTAACAACCTTAAGATAGTGAGTGTAGACCATTGATTCTATTCAGGGAAGGCGCTTTTATTACATGGCGCTAGCGAAATATTAATAAATATTTGGTTGCCAAAGGCTTATAAATTAACGCACAGCGGGGTCGGGACTTTAATGTTGAATTCGAGCGCCAACACGATGGATGTAAATAGCCGCCTAGTCTTATGAATGGGCGATCCGGTAATTTGAAACTTTTTTGAGAGAGTTTAATCATGATCACGCATGGATTTAAAAAGATGGTGGCGGAAGCAAACGCCGTCATCGACACCATTTCGGTCCCTGATGCTTTCGCCAAGCATAATGATGATGAAGTTATCTTTGTCGATGTGCGTGAGAAACATGAACGGGAAAGCAAGGGCCATATCGCCGGTTCGATTCACGCGCCCAGGGGGTTTTTAGAATTGATCGCCGATCCGGAAGGCCCAATGCACAATGAAATAATGGTTTGCGGCAAACACCTTATTCTTTATTGCGGAACCGGCGCCCGTTCGGCTTTGGCGGTAAAAACCCTTATGGACATGGGATTGACTAATCTATCAGGCATGGCTGGAGGCTACACGGCCTGGCTTGATATTGATGGGCCGATAGAGAAATGAGTTTGCGCCTTATTTTGCAGTGATTTTTTTTAGGAACATTGGGGCTCAGGCCTATTTACCCGCCATCTATAATTCGCTAAACTTGAAAATCGCGAAATACGGTAATTATAAATTGCAGTTACAACTGAAACAATATAAACTGAAAACGGAAAAAATTTCGTGGTCCGAGGCGGAGGATTGGGCTCCCCGCCCTCCGGGAGACCTCTCCGAGAGCGCCCAGTTAGAGCCAGTTGCGTAATCAAACAATGACGGTCACGACCTTTTCGGAACGCTAGGCCATGCATCAATTGCTTCTTCGTCAACTCGGGCGCTATTTTGACGGCGCAGAAAACATTGACGGCTTTGATGAAACCCTGCGCGGCTTCATTGGCGCCGTCGACGAGGCCTACAAGCAGGCTGAACACGACCGTCTTCTTCTCGAACGCTCCATGGGTCTCGGTTCGCAAGAGCTTTTAGAGCGCGGAGAGGACCTCGCCCGACGGCTTACCGAACGAAAGCTGACGGAAAAGGAACTGGAGCGCCAGAAAATCCTTTTCGAATCGGGGTTCCACGATGTTCCCGACGCCATGGCGTTCGCCGACACCGAACGCAACATCCTCATGATCAACCCCGCTTTCACGCGCACCTTCGGCTACAAGGAAGGCGATATCCTGGGCAAGAACACTGAAGTCCTCTACGAAAGCCGCGATGAGTACGAAAAGCAGGGCCGCATCCACTTCAACATTTCCGCCGAGAAGGAACGCGAGCCTTACGTGGTGAATTACGTGCGCAAGGACGGCGCCGCCTTCCCTGGCGAAACAGTGGGAACGGCAATCAAGGACAAAAACGGCAATATACTCGGCTTCATCGGCGTCTTTCGGAACATTTCCAAGCGAAAAAAGGCGGAGGAAGACCACCGCCTGGCGCTGCTGGAAGCCAAGCAAGCGAACCGGGCCAAGTCGGAATTCCTGGCCAGTATGAGCCACGAGTTTCGCACCCCCCTGAACGCCATTCTCGGGTTTGCGCAGATGTTGCAGTTCGATCCCAAGCACCCACTTTCGACGGCCCAGAACGAGCACGTCGAGAGCATCATGGACGGCGGCAATCACCTTCTCGAACTGGTCAACGACATTCTTGATCTGGCCAGGATCGAGTCCGACCAACTTACTCTTTCCCTGGAGGAAGTGAACGCCAACGATGTCGTCGCGGACAGCGTCTCTCTGACAAAATCCATTGGCGCCGCCCGCAACGTCGCGATCATCGATCAATTCAGCAGCAGACCGGCATCAATTCTTCGCACCGACCGGATACGGCTAAAACAAGCCCTGCTCAACTTTCTTTCCAATGCGATCAAATACAACAAGAATGGCGGGACGGTGACCGTGGACGGCCGGGAAACCGAGGACGGTTTCTTGCGCCTATCCGTAACCGACACCGGCGTCGGCATACCGAAGAAAGACCATCAAGACATTTTCCAGATGTTCCAACGTTTTGGAACGGACTCGATGGTGTCGCGGGAAGGCACGGGCATTGGCCTGACCGTGACCAAGCTTCTTGTGGAGCGCATGGTCGGGCGCATCGGCTTTGAGAGCGAGGAAGGCGCCGGCAGCACTTTCTGGCTCGAG
>CAJXGZ010000027.1 GCA_913053795.1 uncultured Rhodospirillales bacterium
TGGGGCGGTCGAAGCCGGAGACGAACACCCGCCCCTGTCCGTCGAACAGCTTGGCGGCGATGTCGTTGCGGGTGGCGGCGTCGGCAGTGGCGGTCAAGGCGGCGATGGGAACGCCTGGGAACAGCGCGCCGAGACGGCTCAAGTCTTCGTACTCGGGACGGAACGACGGCCCCCAGCGCGAGATGCAATGGGCTTCATCAATGGCGATCAGCTTGAGCGGCAAACGGCCCAGCGCCGCCAGCATGCGCTCCGTCATCAGCCGTTCGGGCGCCATGTAGAGCAGGCGGGTCTCCCCCGCCGCCGTCCTGCGCCAGGACTCAACGTTGGCTTGGCGGCTACGCACGGAGTTGATGGCCTCGGCGGCGACGCCGGCCAGCTTGAGCGCCGCAACCTGGTCTTCCATAAGGGCGACCAGGGGCGAAACCACCAGCGTCAACCCGCCCATGACCAGGGCCGGAACCTGGAAGCACAAGGACTTGCCCGAGCCGGTGGGCATCACCGCCAGCATGTTGGCGCCTTCGAGCAGCGCCGCCACCACTTCTTGCTGTCCGGTGCGAAAGGACTCATAGCCAAAGACATGCTTGAGAATATGATGGGCCTGGGATTCAGCGGCTGGCGAAAACATGGGGCCATAATATCGGATGATTTAGGATAGGGCTCGCCAATTCTCGCTTTTACTGGCGCGCTATATTAAATTATAAGTGAATCATTGGATTGGTTTGCAAGGCTCGAATCATGCAAGACACCGTCGTTCCGCCCGGCAAGGGCGCCCTCACGGAAGAGGGCATGGATCCTTTCG
The DNA here is from genome assembly GCA_913053795.1 of uncultured Rhodospirillales bacterium. GTDB lineage: Bacteria > Pseudomonadota > Alphaproteobacteria > Rhodospirillales > 2-02-FULL-58-16 > CAJXGZ01. The sequence continues at coordinate 800 of CAJXGZ010000027.1, forward strand.
TCGATCTCCACGCGGAGATCGACCGGCTTCGGCGCGAAAAAAACGCCGTCATCCTCGCCCATTTCTACCAGGATTCGGAAATTCAGGACCTCGCCGATTTCGTCGGCGATTCGCTGGAGCTATCGCGCAAGGCCCAGGCCACCGATGCCGGCATCATTGTTTTTTGCGGCGTCCGCTTCATGGGCGAAGCGGCGAAAATTCTCAACCCGTCGCGCACCGTGTTGCTCCCCGACGCCGAGGCCGGCTGCTCGCTGGAGGATTCCTGTCAGCCGGAGGATTTCCGCGCTTTTCGGGATAAACACCCCGGCCACCTTTCCATCACCTACATCAACTGCTCGGCCGCCGTGAAGGCGCTGTCCGACATTATCGTCACCTCGTCCAACGCCGAAGCGATTATCCGCCAGATTCCCGAGGATCAACCCATCCTGTTTGCTCCCGACCGTTATCTTGGCGGCTATCTGAATCGCATAACCGGACGAAACATGATGCTGTGGCCGGGAACCTGCATCGTGCATGAGCAATTTTCGGAGCGGGAGTTGGTCAAACTCAAGGTTCACCACCCCAGCGCCCTGGTTGTGGCGCACCCCGAATGCCCGGAAGCCATTCTCAACTTGGCCGACCATGTTGGCTCCACCAAATCGATTCTGAATTTCACGCAAACGAATAAGGCGGAAAAGTTCATCATCGCCACCGAGCCCCACATCATCCACCAGATGCAAAAAGCGGCGCCGAATAAGACGTTTATCACGGCCCCCGGCGTCGACGGCGATTGCGACTGCGCCAACTGCCCGTACATGGAAAAAAATACGCTTGAGAAGATTTATCTGTGCATGGTCAACGAAGCGCCGTACTTTCAAATGGACGAAGCCCTTCGCTTGGCGGCCCTGAAGCCCTTACAGAGAATGATGGACATGTCGCCGCCCGCTGTCCAGACGCCTCAAAGCTCGGCGGCTTAAGCGCCAGCGCCCCTAAATCATGGATAATGAAAATTTCCACGACGTCCTCGTCATCGGAAGCGGCGCGGCGGGATTGGGCCTCGCGCTCGCCGTGGCTTCAAAGGCGCGCGTCGCCGTGCTCAGCAAAGGAGACCTGAAGGAAGGCAACACCAGGTACGCCCAGGGCGGCGTCGCCGCGGTGATGGACGAAAGCGATTCCGTCGAATCCCATATCAAGGACACGCTGAAAGCGGGCGCCGGCCTGTGCGACGAAAATGTGGTCCGTTACGTGGCCGGAAACGGACGTAAGGCCATAGAGCGCCTGATCAGGCTTGGAGTCGATTTCAGCCGAGACAAGAACAGCGGCGGCTATCACCTTACCCGCGAGGGCGGGCACAGCCACCGCCGCGTCATCCACGCCGCAGATCATACGGGAGAAGCCATCGAGACCACGTTGGCGGAGCGGGTTCGCGCCGAGCCTAATATTTCACTGCTGGAAAACCATTTGGCCATCGACCTGATCACCGACGAAAAGGACTTTGGCTCGGGCAAATGCTGCCACGGCGCTTACGCCCTGGATACAGCCGCCGGCCATGTCAGGCTCTTGCGCGCCAAAACAGTGGTGCTGGCCACCGGCGGCGCCAGCAAGGTTTATCTTTACACCTCCAATCCGGATTGCGCCACCGGCGACGGCGTCGCCATGGCTTGGCGCGCCGGCTGCCGTGTGGCCAACATGGAATTTAGTCAGTTCCATCCCACCTGTCTTTTTCATCCCCAAGCCAAGTCCTTCTTGATTACCGAATCCGTGCGCGGCGAGGGCGGACGTTTATTGCTGCCCGACGGAACGCGCTTCATGGACCGCTTCCACCCGGACGCCGAACTGGCGCCGCGCGACATCGTGGCCAGGGCCATAGACCACGAGATAAAACGTTTGGGCGTCGATTGCGTTTTTTTGGACATCAGCCACAAATCAAGGAAATTCATCGAAAGTCATTTCCCAACCGTCCACCATACCTGTTTAGAGTTTGGCTTCGATATGACCAAAGAGCCTCTGCCCGTGGTGCCGGCGGCGCATTACACCTGTGGCGGGGTCATGGCGGACCTTCGTGGCCGCACCGACATTAGAGACCTTTACGCCATTGGAGAGGTGGCCTGCTCCGGATTGCACGGCGCCAACCGCATGGCCAGCAATTCACTATTGGAGTGTTTGGTGTTTTCCGGGACGGCGGCCGACACCATCCTTGGAAGCATCGAGAAACGGGGGGCGCCGCCACCTTTGCCCGAATGGGATGAAAGCTGGGTCACGGACGCCGACGAGGAGGTTGTCGTCTCTCATAACTGGGAGGAATTGCGCCGCTTTATGTGGGATTATGTCGGCATCGTCAGAACCGACAAGCGTTTGGAGCGGGCGAAACGCCGCATTGGCTTGTTGCTCACGGAGATCGCTGAATACTACGGCAATTTCCGGGTAACCAGCGATTTGCTGGAACTGCGCAACCTGGCCGTGGTCGCCGACCTGATTATCCGCTCGGCCGCCAAGCGCAAGGAAAGCCGTGGTCTTCACTACACCCTTGACTATCCCGAGGCAGCCGGCGCCCACCCACCCAAGAACACTATTCTTACGCCCGAGGGCTTTTCTCCATGATGCCGGATCGTGAATCCGTCAGGCGTATCATCGAGGCGGCCCTCTTAGAAGATCTGGGCGATGGCGACATCACCTCCGATGCGGTGATTCCGGAGGGCGCGCGCTTTGCCGGCGTAATGGCGGCGCGTGAGCAAATGGTGGTCGCCGGCGTCGGCTTCGCATTGGAAGTTTTTTTCATCATGGCTGATCGAATGTCCCGTGAAATCAAAGCCGAAGCCCTTGTGGAGGACGGCGCGGCGGTGGCGCCGGGAACGGAACTGGCGCGCCTGGAAGGCGACGCCCGCGTCTTGCTTGCCGCGGAGCGCGCCGCGCTCAATTTATTGCAGCACCTATCAGGCGTCGCAACACTGACCCGCGCTTACGCCGAGGCCATCAAGGGAACCGGCGCCGTCCTGCTGGACACCCGAAAAACCATTCCCGGCCTGCGCGGCCTCGCCAAGTACGCGGCCCGCATGGGCGGAGCCAAAAACCATCGCATGCGGCTAGATGACGGCGTCCTCATAAAGGACAACCATATCGCCGCCAGCGGCGGCCTCGCCAAGGCCGTGGCGCGCGCAAAAAAAGCCGGCCTTACCGGCGTCGAGGTGGAATGCGACACGCTGGATCAGGTGAAGGAGGCTATAGAAGCAGGCGCCGACGCCGTGCTGTTGGACAACATGGACCGGGAAACCTTGCGCCAAGCCGTGTCATTGGCTGAAAACCGTTGCAAAACCGAAGCCTCGGGCGGGGTGACGCTGGAAACCATCCGCGCCATCGCCGAAACAGGCGTTGATTTCATATCCGTCGGCCGCATCACGCAATCCGCCCCAGCCATGGACATTGGTCTCGATTGGCGGGCGGGAAAGGAATGATAAGATAAATCCTCGCCAAGAATTCAAAACTTACGCTTGGAGATAAGGTCCGGCGACATTCTCGACTGACGGATGTACTGAGCCAGAATATGCATCAACGATTGGTGAGTGTCCTCGATAACGCCGTAGTTGTCGCCGTCCACATGCAGGTTAACCGTCGCCACCTCCGCCGTGCGGCCCCCGGAAAAGCCAGTGAATGAAATGACCTCAAGCTTGTTGTCGCGCGCCCACCGGGCGGCGCGCGTCACGTTTTCCGAATCTCCCGAACTGCTTATGGTCAACAGCACATCGCCTGATTTCGCGACGGTGCGGAGTTGGTAGACGAAAATATCGTCATAAGAGATATCGTTGCCGATGGCGGTAATCATCGAAATGTTGTCGCTGAGTGAAAAAACGCGGGGAACCAGATTGGTGTCGGTCTGGATCAGCTTGGCGTGATCGCACACGAAGGTGGCCGAGATCACCGCCGAGCCGCCGTTGCCGCAGACATACAAGGCGCCGCCACGCTCATAAACGCCCTCCAGCACCTTGGCCGCCTCGGCCAACTTTCCACGATCAACGGAAGCCCCGGCCCGGCCCAAGTGGCCGAAATAGGCGTCGCCGTAGGCGGCGACATCCTTATATTTTTCATCGGGAAAGGTCATGGAAACTCCTGATTGGTCATCATCTCTATTTTATAATCTGTCCCATAACGGATTTCCATTCAACGCCGGACATTGGAAGTCGGTTTTAACGGGATCAAACCAACCATGAAAAGGACCAGAATTGTCGCCATGCGAAAGCCCCGCTTTTTTCGATTTCGCAACTTTCGTTTATTGAATTCATTACGATTCAGACAGGGTGCGCAATTGTCCGCTGGCGACGGCGACCATGGAAATATCATTGACTTCTATCGCCCATAGCTCTGAAAGAAGTTGCTCCGATTGTTTAATGGCGCTTCCTTTTTTCTTCATCCAGACAGCGAGCGCCTTTTTCGGATCGGTCTCGTTTTTGGACGCATTGAGGACCTGAATGGTAAGCCCTAATTGGTGACCGTATATGTCCTCAACCAACACCGCCACCGCCAGCTTTTGCCAATGGCTATCGGAATCAAGCAGTTCCGCTGCGGCGCGCAATCGACCCAACTTGAAATGGGCGCCGACTGCAAAATACAAGCGCGCGGCATCCGTAACCGCGAGGCGGCGCTTTCCGGCAAGACGGACAATGTCGCCGCCCGAGAACAGGTTGACGAGGCCCGCTACCTTAAATGCAAGTTTTTTTGTAACGCCTTGATCGATATAAGACTTGGCGCGGTTTTTCACATCCGCGCGGTAATTATGGGGCAAGGCCTTATCCAGGCCGTTAATGAGCGCGCAAAAACCGTCAGAAAATTCAGCGCACAAGGCGCCAATATCCAGTGATTTTCCGCCATTGCGAAGGAACCACAAGCTAACCCACTGGATCAGGTGATTTATTTCTATAAGCATGTCTGTTTGGACCTGAGCGGGAACTTTGTTGTCCAACGCCAAAATATTCTCCCATAGATCTCGCAAGTTCAGCACTTCTCGGGCAATGGTGTAGGCGCGGGCGATATCAGGCGGCGACATTCCGGTCTTTTCCATGAAATGATGGACAAACGTGCCGCCAACGCGGTTGATCATGGAATTGGTGATGTGGGTGGCGATAATTTCACGGCACAGACGGTGGCGGCGAATTTCTTCCGTATATTTCTTTTTCAGGGGAGTCGGGAAATAATTGGCGAGGTCCTTTAAAAGAGTGGGGTCGTCAGGAAGGTCTGAATTTAGCAGTTCCTCGTAGAGCCAAATCTTGGCGTAGGACATGAGCACCGCAATTTCGGGACGAACCAAACCCTGTTTCGCCGCCTCGCGCTCGGCTATAACTTCATCATCCGGCAGAACTTCAACAGCCCTGTTCAGCTTGCCGATTCTTTCCAGCATTCTCATTAGCCGAACTTGATCATCGAACACATCGCTTCCCATGGTGTGTATCATGGTGATCGCTTGGGATTGCAAGTAGTTATCCTTAAGCACCAGCTTCGCCACCTCGTCGGTCATGCTGGCCAGCAGGCTGTTTCGTTGCTTTACCGACAGGTCGCCGCCGGCAACGGCCTGATCCAGTAGAATCTTGATGTTGACCTCGTTGTCAGAACAATCAACGCCAGCGGAATTATCAATGGAATCCGTGTTCAAGCGGCCACCACCGAGCGCGAACTCAATACGGGCGAGCTGGGTTAAGCCCAGGTTGGCGCCCTCGCCGATGACTTGGCAGCGCAGTTCGAAAGCATTGACGCGGATGGCGTCGTTGGCCCTGTCGCCAACGTCGGAGCGTCTTTCATGGGAGGCCTTGACGTAGGTGCCGATGCCGCCGAGCCACAACAGATCGACAGAGGCGGTCAAAATGGCGCTGATCAGTTCGTTGGGGGTCGCCTTGTCCTTGGCGATGGCGAAGCGTTTCTTGATCTCGGGGGTGAGCTTGATCGACTTTGCGCGCCGCTCGAACACGCCGCCGCCCCTGGAGATCAGTTTCGGGTTGTAATCGCTCCAGCTGGAGCGCGGCATTTCAAACAGACGCTTGCGTTCAGCGTAGCTTTTGGCGGCGTTTGGCTCAGGGTCAATGAAGATGTGCATGTGGTTAAACGCCGCCACCAATCTGATGTGCCCGGACAGCAACATGCCGTTGCCGAAGACATCGCCCGACATATCGCCAACGCCAATCACGGAAAAATCCTTCTCCTGAATGTTGACGTCAATTTCACGGAAATGACGTTTTACGGATTCCCAGGCGCCGCGCGCCGTAATTCCCATTTTTTTGTGGTCATAGCCGACGCTGCCGCCGGAAGCAAAAGCGTCGCCAAGCCAAAATCCGTAATCGCCGGATATGCTATTGGCGATATCAGAGAAGGTGGCGGTTCCTTTATCGGCGGCGACAACCAGATAGGGATCGTCGCCATCGTGCCGCACCACCTCTTTGGGCGGAATTATCTTTCCCCCTGAAAGGTTGTCGGTAATGTCCAGCAACCCGCGCATCAGAGTCTTGTAGCATTCAATTCCCTCATTGATTTGGGCTTCGCGGCCGCCTCCTTGCGGCGGCTGTTTAACGACGAAGCCGCCCTTTGAGCCAACCGGCACAATAACGGCGTTTTTCACCATCTGCGCCTTTAACAGACCAAGAATTTCCGTGCGAAAATCTTCGCGCCGGTCCGACCAGCGAATGCCGCCACGCGCCACTTTACCGCCACGCAAATGAATGGCCTCGACCTTGGGCGAATAAACAAAGACCTCCATCATCGGGCGCGGCAACGGCAATTCGTCTAATTTTCGGCTGTCGAGCTTGAAAGAAATGTAGGGCTTTGGCGACCCGTCGGGGGCCATCTGGAAAAAGTTCGTGCGCAACGTGGATTCCACAAGATTAATAAACCGGCGCAGGATGCGGTCCTCGTCAGCGCTAACCACCGCATCCAAACTCTTATAAAGTTTTCTTAGGATTTCCCTTGTCTGTTTGCCGGCAATCTTTTTACGGCCCGGGTCGAAACGGGCAAGAAACAAATCAACGATTAAACGCGTCAATCCCGGGTTGTTGGCCAGGGTCTGCTCCATGTAGGTCTGTGAAAAGGTAATGCCTGCTTGGCGTAGGTACTTGCAATAGGCCCTGAGAACCACCACCTCGCGCCACGCCAAACCAGCGCACATGACCAGGACGTTAAAGCCGTCGCTTTCCACCTCGCCCAGCCAAACGCGCTTGAATGTCTTCTTGAAATTATTACGGATGGCGTCAAGGTCAACGGCGCAGCCGCCCCCGGCCTCAAGCCCGAAATCATGAATCATCACCAAATCCATGCCGGGACGGACGGAATGAGGCCTCTCGTCCATCACCTTCAGGCCCATATTCTCCAGCATGGGCAGGATGTCGGACAGGGGAATGGCGCGCTTGGGGTTATAAACCTTGAGGAAAATCAGATTTTTCGGCGCATCCATGGGACGGTAAAGCCTCATGCCCAACTCACCGCTTTCAAGGACCTCTTCTACTTTGGAGATATCGATAACTACGGCCTTGGCGTCGAATCGCTCGGTATAGCCAAGGCGAAAGGCCTTTCGGTAGCGTTGATAAAGGGCTCGTCCCTTTTCTTCGCCGTAACTATTAATCATCGCATCCCTAAGGCGGTCAGACCACGAGCACGCCGCTTTAGTCAGTTGATTCTCAATTTCCTCGGCGTCGTAATCTGGGATATTTCCTGGCGTTGTCTGAACGACAACATGCAGCCTCGCCAACATCGTTTCGCCAAGCTGGGCATAATGAGCCGATACTTGGCCGGCGAAGGCGTTTTCCAGGATTTTCTGAAAGCGACGCCGGAGCGCCGTGGTGTAATCGTCACGTGGCGAATAAATGACGCAGGAAATAAATCGCTCGAATTCATCGCGGCGAATAAAGAGAGCCACCCGCTGCCGGTCCTGAAGATGCAAAATGCCCAAACATGTCTGAAGCAAATATTCCTCCGAAACCTGGAACAGTTCATCGCGAGGAAATGTCGTCAATATATTCAGAAGCGCTTTGCCGTCGTGGCTGGCCTTTACGAAGCCGGCGCGCTTAAAGGTATTTTCCAGTTTTTGCTTCAAAAGCGGGATGTTCCAGGGGCTAAGACTATAAGCGACCGATGTGAACAGGCCGACGAAAAGACGCAATCCAACCACCTTGCCTTTGGCGTTAAAAAGCTTGATGCCGATGACGTCCATGTGAACCGGGCGATGGACGCTGGAAAGAACATTGGCCTTGAGGATCATCAAAAGTTTTGGCTTGTTTACGAAGGCGCGGACTTCCGGCGACATGGAGGCGAGATTCCGGAGCTCCATCAACACTGTGAAATCAGGAACCCTAAGAACGCCAAGACCGGAACCCTTGGCGATCGAGACGGTCGCCTTGGCGCCAGAGCCACTAAAGACATAATCACGGTATCCGAGTAGCGTGAAATGATTGTCGAGAACCCAGCTAAGAAAATCTCGCGTTTCACTTAATTCCGCAGAGGAAATATTCTCCGGCGACATGTCCAAGCCATCAATGATCCCGGCCAATTTATTCCGCATGCCCCCCCAGTCTTCAACGGCCGTACGCACGTCGCCAAGCACCTTCACAAGGCCGGCATGTATCTCACCCAAACGTTTTCCCGATTGTCTGGTGATTTCAATGTGCATAAACGATTCATTGTTTGTCACTTCCGGGGATTTCCCCGGCTCCACGGCTTCAATTCGCTTGTGGCCCTTGCCCCGGCGGACATTGTAGATCGGGTGGATGACCAAATGGACCGTAAGGCCCTGGCGATTCAGTTCGGTGGTTATGGAATCCACCAGAAACGGCATATCGTCGTTGATGACTTCGATTATTGTGTGAGCGGACGTCCAGCCGCTTTTCTCCAAGCTTGGATTAAAAACGCGGAGTTTAGTTGTGCCCGGAGAACGGCTGGCGCCAAATTTCCAGAGCGACAGCGCGGCGTTGAACAGTTCGGCGGGGGTGCTTTTAAGAATATCCCGGAGGGAAACAAATTTATAATATTGTTTGACGAATCGTATAAAATCCGTGACGGCTGGGCCTTTAAGGTTTTTGCGGCTTTCGCGCACAACCTTTTCAATAAGTTTGTTTTTATTGTCTTCAACCCCTTTAAGCATTAGGTCGCTCCCTCGCCAGATAAGGCTTCCAAAAAAAATTTGTGCCGGCCATCTAAATACTTGAGAACCACAAAAATTTCATAAAATAATAAATCATATTGTTATCTTTTACATATTTTGCAAATCATCATGAGGTAAGCCACGATTCTTATTTAAGTGGAGGGCGAGGCCTTGCAAAATAGTGACATAGGATCTCAGGATGTTGCGTCAACGGCTTTTCAAGATAATTGATTGCTCGCACGCGCCGCCCTTAGCTTCCCCGAATCTGGGCGCCTGTCGCACCAATGCGCATCACACACGACCTTCACAGGTTATGTCCAGAATCTTCTGCAAACACGGCAACTCCAATTTACTGAAGATTCTGGACATAACTTGTGAATCGTGCAATACCTATTAGTTAATAAAGAGTGAAGATTGCCGACCTCCAAGAACTACAGAAATGCTGCATTTATAGGCATGTTTTATTTATTGGCGCGAAAATAGGCATATTTTTTGGGGTGTGACAGACTTTCGCTATATTCAGAGCAGCTGTTAAGTAACTGAAAAGCCATCCAAAACTAGCTGTTCCTGACGAGGTGAGCTGAATTGGCCCGTAATTTGCTGTTTGGGTCTGGTGCAACAGCAACTCCATAGTTGGAGATATCCATGAAGATCAAATTCTCTTTGAACGTCGGCGCAGGCTTACTGGTCGGCGCTACCCTTATGTTCAGTGTCGGGACAACGGACATCTCATCTCTGGCCGCCGCCGAGGGGGATGCGCCTAAAGACGACCTCATCCCCGGTGACTTCTCCGCCAACGTTGCCCTGACCACGGACTATACGTTCCGTGGCATCTCTCAGACTTCGGAGATACCAGCCATCCAGGGCGGGCTGGATTACGATCTCTCGTTCTCCGACGCTATAGGTTTTAACCTTGGCGCCTGGGGCTCCAACGTTAACTTCAACGATGAAGACCAGGCGCAGGTGGAAATCGATTATTACGGTGGTTTTAGCGGCAAGCTCAGCGATATCGACTGGTCGGCCGGCGTAATCTACTACTCCTATCCGGGCGCTGCCGGCTCTCTGAGCTACGATTACCTTGAGTCGACAATTGGTCTGGAGTACGCATTTACAGACTGGCTGTCTGCTTCCGTCGGTTACAACTACTCGCCCGATTACTTCGGCGACAGCGGCCCCTTCCACTACCCGAACGGCGGCCTCACGCTCTCCGGCCCCGGGCGATTCAGTCCAACGCTCACCGCCACCGCCGGCTACAGCGCCATCCAGGACAACACAGCGTGGGGGACTCCCAACTACTGGGACTGGTCGGTCGGCGCATCGGTTACAGTCGAGGGCTTTGACCTCGGCGTCACCTACGTAGACACCAACCTCAGCAAGACCGAGTGTGGCAGCGAAAACTGCAAATCCCGTGGCGTCTTTACCGTGTCGCGGTCGTTCTGAATCGTCAAGGCGGGGAGGGCCGGCGGCGGGCTTTCTCCTTGCCGTCAATTCCTCTAATGGAGAGTAGCTGCGAGGCGAAGTGTTCTCGGTCTACGATTATAGAGGCGGGCGGCAAGCGTTGCGAAGCCACCTCCTGAATTTCATAGTCTCCTGTTTTTTCAAGGCGCCTATTTGCTAGTCTCTTGAAAAACTGGAGCGGGCGATGGGATTCGAACCCACGACTTCAACCTTGGCAAGGTTGCGCTCTACCCCTGAGCTACGCCCGCGAAACCATAAATGCTTTAAGGCGCCGTGGATGATAAGGCAAGGGTATCTGTTTGCAGGCGCATTCTTACAAGTTATATTGAGCATGTTTTATCTAGACCTTGCGGCGACTATCATCCATTTTTTTTCTTGAAATAGACCGCCCCCTCAGCCCAAATGAATCAATGGAGACCATCATGAACGAACGTAAAGTTGATTCCCGGCTTCTTGAAATCCTGGTCTGCCCCCTAACAAAGGGGCCGTTGCGCTACGATGAAAAGGCCCAGGAATTGATAAGTGAACAAGCGCAGCTCGCCTATCCCATCCGTGACGGCATCCCTATAATGCTGGTAGATGAAGCGCGCAATCTTGATGGCTAAGGAAAACAACAAAAATGAACAGCTTTCAGGCCTTTCGCCACAAGCCCACCGAGATACGTCTTAAAAAAGAAGAAAGGGCGCTTGAAGTCGACTTCAATGACGGCAAAAGTTTTCACCTGCCAGCAGAAATGCTGCGCGTTGAAAGCCCATCCGCCGAGGTGCAGGGCCATAGCCCCGATCAAAAGAAAATCGTCGCCGGTCGTCGCCACGTTGGAATCCTCGCAGTTGAACCAGTGGGTAATTATGCTGTCCGCATTAAATTTGATGATCGTCACGAGTCTGGAATTTATACGTGGGAATTTCTTTACGACTTCGGCGTCCGCCAAAACGAAATCTGGAGCAACTACCTCAAGGAATTGGAATCCCAGGGTTTGAGTCGCGACCCTTAATAATGGCCTAAAATATAGGCAATTTATTTTTTTGACTGTTTTTTAGGCGACTCCTGCCTTGTTTTGCTGCTGCAATAACATTGCTTTTTCCATACAACTTATTGATTTATCAGGTTTTTTCCTGGCCAATTATTTTTGGCATAGTTCTTGTATGTTTATTTAGATGTCCGCCGCCGCTTCAGGTCAAGGCGGCGCAACGGGAATAAGGAGGAAATAGGGTGAAGCTGATCATGGCGATTATAAAGCCTTTCAAGCTCGACGAAGTGCGCGAGGCCTTAACGCCGCTTGGCATTCAGGGAATGACCGTAAGCGAGGTTAAGGGCTTCGGAAGGCAAAAAGGGCAAACGGAAATTTACCGCGGCGCCGAATATGAAGTGAATTTCCTTCCAAAGGTGAAAATCGAGCTCGTGGTCGGAAACGACCAGTTGGAAAGAGTTGTCGAAGCCATCAAGACATCAGCCCATACGGGCAAAATTGGCGATGGCAAGATTTTCGTCAGCGATATCGAATCGGCTGTCCGCATTCGCACCGGCGAAACCGGCAGCGAAGCCCTTTAGGAGGGAAAAATTATGGGGAATGCAAAAAAATTCTTTGTTACTTCAGCTGTTTCCATGGCGATGTTTCTCAGCAGCGCCGGCATGGCTTTCGCCGAAGAAGCGAAACTTGATTCGGGTGACACCGCTTGGATGCTGACATCGACGGCGCTTGTGTTGATGATGACAATTCCCGGTCTGGCCATGTTCTACGGCGGTATGGTGCGCAAGAAGAACGTTTTGTCGATGGCCATGCAAAACTTCGCAACCGCCTGCCTGATGACCGTGCTGTGGATGGCTATCGGCTACTCCCTGGCCTTCACTGACGGCGGCGACCTCAACGCCTTTGTCGGCGGCGTGGATCAAGCTTTCTTGCGCGGCATCGGGCTTAATTCTCTTTCTGGAACGATTCCTGAATCGGTTTTCATGACCTTCCAGATGACCTTCGCCATCATCACCCCGGCGCTCATTATTGGTTCTTTGGTCGAACGCATGAAGTTTTCCGCCATGCTCTGGTTTCTCGGCCTCTGGTCGCTGCTGGTCTACGCGCCGATTGCGCATATGGTTTGGGGAGGCGGCTGGTTGATGGGCGACGGGGTACAGGACTTCGCCGGCGGCACGGTGGTGCATATCAACGCCGGTATCGCCGGACTCATCGCCGCCCTGATGCTGGGCAGGCGTAAAGGTCTGGGCACCCAACCCATGCCCCCGGTAAATCTGGCCTACACCATGATCGGCGCCGCCCTGCTCTGGGTCGGTTGGTTTGGATTCAATGCGGGTTCGGCACTCGCTGCCAACGGCACGGCCGGCATGGCCATGGCTGTAACTCAGATCGCCACGGGGGTTGCCGCACTGGCCTGGATGGGGATCGAATGGGCCGTACGCGGCAAGCCAACCCTACTCGGCATGAGTTCGGGCGCCGTTGCTGGGCTGGTCGCCATCACTCCCGCAGCCGGGTTTGTAGGTATGCCAGGCGCCTTCGTGATCGGCCTGGTCGCCGGGCTAGCTTGTTTCTGGACCGCAGTTTACATGAAGCCTCTGTTAGGCTATGACGATGCGCTGGATGCCTTTGGCGTCCATGCTGTCGGCGGTACCATCGGGGCCTTACTGACCGGGATATTTTCTGCAGTCATCCTCGGCGGGGTGGGACTCAGCACCCATGCCGGCCACAGTATTCTCGTACAACTGTGGATCCAGGCTAAGGGGGTGGGATTCACCATCGTCTACGACGCAATCGTCACGTTTATCATCCTCAAAGTGCTGGACTGGGCCATGGGTCTGCGGGTGTCCGAGGATGACGAATCCGAAGGCCTCGACATCGCTCTCCACGGTGAGCAGTTGTATGAGTAAAAGCTCCGACATCGCACTGCCCATCAGGACAATGTGAGTCTTTCTCCCGCTCCAACAGGCTCCGACTGCCCGGCTATCATGCCGCCGCACCGGAGCCTGTTTTTGTCAGCTGCCCGGATACAGCACCACCGGCACCCCCTGCAACTGCAGTACTTGGTCAACACGGTACGTGATGCCCCCCACCACACAAAAACGGCACTGTCGCAATCATGGGGCCGCCTGTCGCCCCAAGGGAATCATCACCCATGTCCGGCATCTCAATCTGAGGTATCCACGGCTCGCCTAAGCGAGCTAACGCAAGAGGCTTCCCAGAGATTGACTGCCCTGCCTACGTCTGCAAAATGGCAGCGAGCTAGGAGCTTGTCGGGCTTGGGGGAGCGTAGCGAGGCGGATGAAATCGAGGCCGGTT
>CAJXGZ010000028.1 GCA_913053795.1 uncultured Rhodospirillales bacterium
GGGCGGGTTGGCTCGGTGGGCCGGATCCCGTTTTGGGCGCAAAAGCTGTTTCCCACCGAAATCGTGCGCTTTGATTTTGAAAGCCAAATGCCGGCGCGCGATGAAACCGGGCGCTGCCAGCGCTGCCCGCCCGGTGAAATCGGCGAAGTGATCGGCAAAATTGATCGCCAGGCCTCAAAACCGACCAGCCGTTTTGATGGCTATGCCGACAAAAAGGCGACCAAGACAAAAGTTCTGCACGACGTGTTCACCGATGGCGATTTGTGGTTTCGGACCGGCGATCTGATGCGCCGCGACCGGTCGGGCTATTTCTATTTTGTCGACCGTATCGGCGACACCTTCCGCTGGAAGGGCGAAAACGTCAGCACAGCCGAGGTCGCCGACGTACTCGCCGAGGCCGAGGGCGTGGCGCAGGTGGCCGTCGGCACCCACGCCCTGTTTCAGGAAGACGTGCGTTTTCACGATCTAGGGCTGACGGTGATCGACGAGCAGCACCGCTTCGGCGTCCACCAGCGCCTGACCCTGGCCGCCAAGGGGCGCGCCGTCGACGTTCTGGTGATGACGGCGACGCCCATCCCGCGCACCCTGATGCTGACCGCCTATGGCGATATGGATGTCTCCAAGCTTCCCGAAAAGCCTCCGGGCCGCCCGCCCGTGGACACCCGCGTCATGCCCCAGGAGCGCCTCGGCGACGTCAGAGGCGCCGTCTCGCGCGCCCTTGATAAGGGGGCCAAGGTCTACTGGGTGTGCCCGCTGGTGGAGGAATCCGAAGTGCTTGACGTGGCCGCCGCCGGGGAGCGCTTCGAAAGCCTCAAGCGAATATTCGGGGCGCGTGTTGGCATGATTCATGGGCGCATGAAGGGCAAGGAAAAGGACGCGGTCATGGAATCCTTCGCCGAAGGCTCCACCGACGTTCTTGTAGCGACCACGGTGATCGAGGTCGGCGTCGACGTTCCTCAAGCGACGGTGATGGTGGTCGAGCACTCAGAGCGCTTCGGCCTCGCCCAGCTGCACCAGTTAAGGGGCCGCATCGGGCGCGGCGAAAACGCCTCCACCTGCCTGTTGCTCTACGCCTCCCCTTTAAGCCAAAACGCCCAGGACCGGCTCAAGATCATGCGCGAGACCGACGACGGCTTCAAAATCGCCGAGGAGGATTTGCGGCTCAGGGGGGCCGGAGAGCTGCTGGGAACCCGCCAGAGCGGCCTGCCGGAATTCCGCCTCGCCGACATCGCTGTTCACGGCGAGCTGTTGGCGGCGGCGCGCGACGACGCCAGCCTGATCATCGCCCGCGACCCGGACCTCAAAAGCGGCCGCGGCCAAGCCTTAAGGACCCTTCTCTACCTGTTCGAACGCGACGCCGCGGTGAAGTTTTTGCGCTCGGGGTAACGCCGTTATTGAAGATTAGGCTTGCGCATTTGACCGTAACGCGCGAGAAATGAGGACCAAGTTGCACATTGTTTTGGCGTATCACTCCTAGACGCCTCTGCGCTTAGCCGCGTTACCCCGACAAAATGCGACGCCATCAACTACGTGACGCGGTGAAAGAGCCGGCAACGTAAAGACGAATAGAAAGGACTCGATATGGCTACTGGGACTGTGAAATGGTTCAATCCAACGAAAGGTTACGGTTTCATTGAACCGGAAGACGGCTCCAAGGACGCGTTCGTCCACATTTCCGCGGTGGAGCGCGCCGGACTTCCAGGCCTACGCGAAGGGCAAAAAGTCGAGTATGAACTCGTACCTGGGCAAAACGGCAAATCCTCCGCCGAAAACCTGGTCGCCCTCGACTAATTTTTTTTCCAGTCCCAAGCAGGCGCCATTCTCCCGCTTGGGGCAAGTCAATCCTTTTTCTTCTTCCTGCTCACCAGCACCGGGACGCAATCCTTTTCGCGCAGGATGTCCAGATCCTCGTAGGTGGCGGCGGCGGCCTTGGCGATTTTTTGCTCCTCCAGGGGACGGCGGTCCGGCGGCGTGACGATGCCGCCTGAAATCACCATCTTGATGGCCTCCTCCACCGTCATGGAGAGCGGAATCAAATCCGATTTGGGAATGAATAACAGGAATCCCGACGTCGGATTGGGGGTGGTGGGAAGGAAGATATTGATGACCTCGTCCTTGATCATGTTCTGCACCTCGCCCTCGGTGCGCCCGGTGATGAAGGCGATGGCCCAAAGCCCGCGGCGCGGGTACTCCACCAGCACCGCCTCGCGGAAGGCCTTGGACTGCTTGGCCAGCACCGTCTCGAAAATCTGCTTAAGGGCGCCGTAGAAGCCGCGAATCACCGGCATGCGGTTCAACAAGTTGTCGCTGGTGCGGGTGAACAGGCGGCCCACGTAGCCGGCGGTGAAGGCGCCGACCAGAACCAGGAAGACCACGAAGATCAACACCCCAAGCCCAGGCAGGCCGAACGGCAGATAGGTTTCCGGATTGTATTTATCGGGCAGCAACCCCGTCACCTTGCGGTCAACGAAGTTGATCAGCGCCCAGGCCAGGTAAATGGTGATGGCGATGGGCGCGGTGACCAGGATGCCGGCCAGGAAATAGCCGCGCAGCTTGGCGCCCAGGCTCAACTTTATATTTGATTTTCCCTTGTCGGGATCGGACTGGTCCAGATTTTCCTTGTTGTTTTCATCCATGGCGACGGAATCATCGTACAGGTGAGCCGTAAAGGCAACCGGCAATACGCGAACTGGCCGCGAAAAGAATTAACCGCTAAAGCGCCAACTCTTGCGCATGCTCTCGGCGATGGGTTTGAAGCGGTCGAATTGAGTCTCCGGCGCGACATACGACCAGATATGGACGATATCCGCTTTGGCCCCCCCATTTGGCCTGGGCGCCGCCAATATCCATTTTCTGAACTTCCGGCCCTGACGGACGTAAACCGCCAGGAGTTCCCGGCCCTCGATTTTCATCCCATTGAAGTCAAATGAAAACGGCCCTTCCTTGAGATACTGAACGCCGGTTGCGGCGGCGGCGATTTGCGCCTTCAGCCCGGCCGCCGCTTTCACCGCCGCCGCTGGACCGACGGCCCCGGATTGCTTGACGTTGCTGACGCTGACCACGGCGGAGTAGGCGTCCGTTCCGGCGCGGCCGCTGAACATCACCACATGCTTGCTCGGCTTTTCCATAATCCAGTCGTTGGGGTATTCGATGGTGAAGCCGAACCCGGGCTCGTCGAATTTGCGCGGACCCGGCGCTTGCGGCGCTTTTTTCAGCGGAGCGGCGGCGCCAAGTTCTTGAGGAGCGGGGCGGAAGTTTTCGAGCACCCAATCGAATTCAAAGGAAAGGGCTTCGAAAACCCGGGGCGGCGCTAAATAAATAAAGACGAAGTCCGTCGCGCGCCCACGGACGATCACCACGCGGGTGCGTGAATTGCCTCCGGCGTAGACGGCGTCGCGGGCGGGCAAACCGGCGACGGACAGAACGCCCCCGCCGATCTTATTGGACCAAGCCTTTCCCTTGCCGAGATAGAGCGCCTCAAGCTTGGCGATCATGATATCGAGTTTGATTTCCGGTTTGGAATCTCCCGTTTGAACGGAAACGGCGTAGCCTTTGGGCGATTGGATTGAGATATCGATCTTTCCGCCCTTTTTGACAAACCTGGCGCCAGGGGGCGCGAACAGGACGTATTTTCTCTGCGCATGGACAAAGTTTTGCGGGGCGGCTTGCTGGGCGCTCCCGTCCGGACTGGCTTCGCCCTCCTGCGCCCAAAGAAGCGCGGCCCAGATCGTCATAACCAGCAAGAATCCCCGTCGCATTTTTTTCTCCAATATCCGCAAAAGGCTTTTCAAGGTGGCAATTATAGCGCCGCTTTGGTTAAAGATGCGTTGCGCCCGGCGAAATCACCAAGTAATTTTCTTGTCATGTCCAATACAGCTTTAATCTCTTTTTTCTGTCCCGACCGGATCGGCATTGTGGCGTCCGTCGCCGGACGTCTGTTCGATCTGGGCGCCAATCTCGGCGACACCACGTTCGCGGTGCTGGGAAGCGGGGCCAAGTTCACCACGGTCTGCGAACTTCCCGACGCCCTGTCCCTTCAAGAACTTGAGGACGAACTCAGCGGACTGACCGAGTTGGAAAACGCGCAACTCACGGTGGCCCCCTTCGAGCTTTCCCTGGAACAAGGCCCGTCGGCGCGCATCACCCATCGGATCAAGGTGGCCGGCGGCGACCGCCCGGGACTCATCGCGCGCCTGTGCGAAGTTTTCATCCAGTTCAAAGCCAACATCGTCCGCCTGAACGCGGTCAGGAATCCGGAAGATAAAGACGATATGTATGTGATCAGGATCGGCGTCTGGATTCCCGAGGACAATATTAAGTCATGCCTGGCCACCGTCGCCAACACCGCCGGCGGGCTGGGGCTTGAGTGCTCATGGCAGGACGTTAGAGCCCGCCCGGGAAGTTAGAACTCTCAAGTGGCCTGAGAAACCATAAAATTTTTCTCTTCGAAGAACGCCACCATTCCATCGGCCGTCAACGGGCGGCAGAAGAAAAAGCCTTGGATTTCGTCGCAATTGTAACCGCGCAACAGCTCCAGTTGATCCTCGGTCTCCACCCCCTCGGCGACGATCTTGCGGTTCAGAGTCTGACCCATGGTGATGATGGTCCGGATGATTTCGGCGTCATCGGAGCTGGTGGTGATGTCGGAGACAAAAGAGCGGTCGATCTTGATGGTGTCGATGGGAAAGCGCTTGAGGTAGCTCAGCGACGAATAGCCGGTGCCGAAATCGTCCATGGCCACTTGCAGGCCCATATCGTGCAGCTGGTCGAGCGCCACCACCACCCTGGCGGAGTCGGACATCAACATGCTTTCCGTGATTTCAATCTCCAGGTATTCAGCCGCGACGCCGGTTTCCTTCAAGACTTTCTCGACGATCTCAACGAAGTCGGGTTCGCGAAGCTGGCGCGCCGACAGGTTGACGGCGATGCGGATGGGTGGCAGCCCCTGCGCGAGCCAGGCGTTGTGCTGTTCACAGGCGGTCCACAGCGCCCACTCGCCGATCTCCACCACTTGGCCGGTTTCCTCGATGATGGGAATGAATCTGACCGGCGAAACCATGCCGCCCATATTGTCGTTGACCCAGCGCATCAGCGCCTCGCAACTGGTGACGGCGCCGCTTTGGATATTCAGCTTGGGCTGATAGTGAAGCACGAACTCATCGCGCTCGAGGGCCTTGCTGAGGTTGTTCTTGAGAAACAGCCGTTCCTTCACGTCCTCGTTCAAATCGGCGGTGAAGAACTGGAAGTTGGCCTTGCCCTGATCCTTGGCGCGGTACATGGCGGCGTCGGCGTTCTTGATCAAGCTAGTGGCGTCCTTGGCGTCATCGGGGAAAATGGTGATGCCGATGGAGCCGGAAATGAAAGCCTCTTGCCCATTCAAGTCGAAAGGCTCGGAAAGCGCATCGAGAATGCGCTGCCCCAGCAGCGGCGCGTTCCGGGAGTCCGTCAAATTGGGCATGATGACCGTGAACTCGTCGCCTCCCAGGCGGGCCACCGTGTCGCCGCTTCGGATACAACTGGTCAGGCGCTTGGAGGCCTCGATAAGCAGCAAGTCGCCGCGATCATGGCCCAGGGTGTCGTTGACCAGCTTGAAGCCGTCGAGATCGATGAACATCAGCCCGAGCTTACTGTTCGAACGCTCCATGGTGGGCAGCGACTGGTTCAGGCGGTCATGGAAAAGGGAACGGTTGGGAAGCCCCGTCAAGGCGTCGAAGTTGGCTTGGAAATGGATGCGCTCTTCGTCCTGCTTGCGCTTGGTGATGTCGCTGAGCACCGCCACGTATTTCTGGGCCTCGCCCAGG
Organism: uncultured Rhodospirillales bacterium; assembly: GCA_913053795.1. Lineage (GTDB taxonomy): Bacteria > Pseudomonadota > Alphaproteobacteria > Rhodospirillales > 2-02-FULL-58-16 > CAJXGZ01. Next base: position 5,802 of record CAJXGZ010000028.1, read on the forward strand.
TCGTCGGAAATGGCTGAAAGGGAAAGGCGCAGGGCGTGGTCGTTTCCGTTCTTGTGCTTGCACCAGAACTCCCCTTCCCAACTTCCCTTGCGGTCAAGGGAGTCGTTCAACTTGGCCCGGAATTCGGGATCCTCCGTAATGGCGGCGTGGAAGTGCGGGCGATCCCCCATCACCTCATTGATGGAATAACCGGTGATCTGGCTAAAGGCCGGATTAACGGAGATCACGCGGAAATCCGTATCGACGATAACCACCGCTTCATTGAGGTTGGCGATCACCTTGGCGGAGAGCTCCAGCTTTTCCTCGGCGCGGCGGCGCTCGGCGATTTCCTCGGTCAACTCCCGGGTGCGCTCCTCGACCCTTTGCTCCAACTCGTGATGGGCCTTGCGCAAAGTCGCGGCGACGCGCACCTGCTCGGTGATGTCATGGGCCTCCATCATAAAGGACTTCTCGCCGAAGGAGCCGATGGACATAACGGCGATTTCCACGTCGATGACCTGTTTGTCCAAACGCACGAACTTGAGCCGGACCACCGTCCCCTCGTCGATGAAGTTCTCCAGGCCCTCGGCGATGATGTCCTGGTAATCGGAATGGACCAGCTTGATCAACTCATGTCCGATAATCTGGTTGGAAGACGTTGCGCCCAGCATCTTTATGCCGGCGGCGTTGATGAAGGTGACCTTGCCATGAGCGCAGACGCAGATCATGTCAAGGGCCTGCTCGATCAAGGCGCGGTAACGGTTCTCACTGCGAAGAATGGCCGAAGCGGCGTCAAACTTGGCGACGGATTCAGGGATTTCGGCGGCCGCTTCCTGGCCCTGCCCCAAATGCGCCAATTCCTCTTTGGAGAGCTCAACGCCATGGGCCTTCGCCGCCGCAATCACCGATGCGAAGCGCCAATGGGGGATGGCGCCGCTATCCTTCCAGCCTTGAACGGTGGTGGGATACTTATGCCCAAGGGCGCGCGCCATGGCGCTCATGCCCCCGAATTTTTTCATCAGTCCAAGTATCATATGCCCCCCAGAAGGCAATGAAAAGGAATGTACGAATAACGTAAATATTTGTTTTCCGTAACGGCATGTCAAGGAAAAGGTTACGAATATTGTGAGACGGGGATAGATTCTTAGGATTTGAACTGGGGATCCAGCGGAACGTTGGCAATGTGATTGGCGTAGTTGCTGAGGGTCTTGGCGGCAAGGCAAACGATCACTTCCAATATCTGCGCCTTGGTGAAGCCCGCGTCCAGGAAAGCCTGGACGTCCCCGTCCGACGCCCGCCCGCGTTTTTCCATCATTGTCAAACCGAAAGCCCTGAGCGCCGTCAGGCGCGGATCATCGACGGCGGCTCCACTTGCGGCGGCGGCGGTATGCTCGCTCGTCAACCCCGTCTGCGCGGCAATGGCGCTGTGCGCCGGGACGCAATATTCACAGCCGTTTTCGGCGCTGATGGCGATCATCAGGAATTGCCTTTCGGCGCTGCTTAAATCGCCGCGCCTCTCCAAGCCGAAGACCAAGTCCAGGTAGGCTTTGACGGCGACCGGAGACTCCGCCAGCACGCCCATCATATTGGGAATGAAGCCGAAGGCGCTTTCCACCTCCTCAAGGGCCGCCACGGACCCCTCGGGGGCCGTGTCCTTACGATGCGGGGCGAACGTGGTCATTCTAATCCGACATTTCCCAGATAACCTTCAAAAACGCGGCGACAATACCCAATCCCCCCCGCCATTGGTATCGTTTTCCTTCCCCGTTCCCCAAATTTGAAAAACGCCCTTTAGCCGGCCCCGGATGGTTGCTAGGATGACAATCCATGGAAAGATATGAAAGATATAACGCCAGGAGCGAGAGCTTGAATCCGGTCAATACGGTCGATCCTGCCAATCCGGTTAAGCCGGTTCCCTGGCCGCAATTTTTAAGCGGGCGTTGGCATTACTGGCTTTTGGCTCCGGAATGGTTATGCGAATGGGCGCTTTACGTATTTCAGCGCTCCGCTTTCATAAAACTCTTTGTTAGCGGCGGCGTCGCTATCGCCGTTGTTGCCGGTATTTGGCTGTTTGCTTTTGAATCTAATGACCGGGACGCCGACCGCGCGGTTCGCCGCGCCACCATGCTGGCCACACTTGTTCAGATTGCGACCCCCCCCTCCAATAATTCCAAACCCAACCCTGTAATTCCGATCCTGGAAACATTCGTTAATCAAAAAATGGATATCTCTGGCTTGCCCCTTCCTGGAGTGAATTTACAGGGGGCCAATCTCAAGGGGGCTAAGCTCAAGGGGGCCGATCTTGAGGGGGCCAACCTCAAGGGGACCGATCTTGAGGGGGCCGATCTTAAAGGGGCCGTTCTCAAGGGGGCCAATCTCCAGGGAGCCAATCTTAAAGGGGCCGTTCTTGAGGGAGCCGATCTCAGGGGGACCGATCTCAAGGGGGCCGATCTAAAAGGGGCCAACCTCAAGGGGGCCGATCTCAAGGGGGCAGAACTCCTGTGGGCCTTTCTACAGGGGGCCGATCTCAAGGGGGCCGATCTCAAGGAGGCCGATCTCCTGTGGGCCAACCTCAAGGGGGCCAATCTCATTGGCGCGAAAAACTTCACCCAGATATACCAAGCCTGTGGAGACAAGGACACCAAACTGCCGAAAGGCCTAACCATCCCCATGTGCACGGATAAACAATAACCGCCCCGATAGCCCGCCAAACCCCGGCGCGGCGGCGGTTATCCGGATGGCGCCGGTCTTGTAGGTTCTGGGACTGGTGGCGGCTGTGACAGGCGTCTTTTTTCGAGTTTATTAGAAAAAACTGTTATAAAGGTTCGTGAACTCTGTTATGGGAGTTTTATCATGAAATTGTGGAAGGCGTTTTTTTGTTTGGCGTCGCTCGCCGCCCTCGCCTCGCCGGCCCAGGCCGGGAAGGCCGGGAAGGCGGTTGCGCTCGAATATTCCCGCGCCGATCTTGAAGCGAAATGGCGGCTTCGGGTTCAGTCCTTTTTGGATAAGGGCGTAATTCCCCTAATCGACGTTGAGTCCAGCCTCAAGAAAAAGGACGGCAAGCGTCATCTCGACGACGCCCTCGCCGCCATGGACGAACTGGGGGTGGCGCTGATCGCCTTTGACGGCTATCCGTCCAAGAAGGACAAGAGCGGCGAGACCTATCGCTGGGGCTATTACATCCACAAGGTGGTCAACGCCCACCCCGGCCGCTTCATCCTCGCCTCCAACGGCGGAACCAACAGGAACTGGCTGAGGCAGGGAGACGATTTCCTGGCGCAAACGGAAGCCCAGGTTAGCGGCGGCGATTACCCCATCATGGGGGAATTCGACTTCCGCCACTACATGTCCAAAGGCCAGTGCCGGGACGGCAAGACCCACCGGGACTCGGACATTCCCCTGAACGGTCCCAGCGGGCGCCGGCTGTTCAAACTGTCGTCCGAAACCGGCGTCGCCTTCGCCATTCACCTGGAGCCCGAGGACGCGCCGCTGGTTGCGCTGGAGGAGATGCTCACCGCCTATCCCAAGGCCAACGTCATCGTCGCCCACTTCGGCCAGATCCGCCACCCGGAAAAGGAAACCAAGTTCGGCCCCGCACTGGTGCGCCGCCTGCTGGGCGCCCATCCCAATCTCTATTACGATATCTCCACGGGCCAGCCGGGGCGCACTTACCCCTGCAACGACGACGTGCTGGACACGGTGATCTGGAAAAGCTCGGGACTAGGCGGCCAGAAGGACCAATTGAAAGACGCCTACAAGGCGATCCTTGGCGAATTCAGCGCCCGCTTCGTGGTGGGAACCGACTACGGCGGCGGCAGAGGCTCCCTGGCGCGTTACCTGAAAAAGAAAGTCGCCAACATCCGGCGCATCATGCACGACTTGCCCGTCCAGGCCAAGCATAACATCGGCTACCGCAACGCCTGGAAGCTGCTCACCGGAAAGGACTGGAAATAGTCCGTTTAAGTGCAGATTTACCTCCCCATCGCTGAGATGTCCGTCAACATCTTCCTGATCCTCGGCATGGGGGGAATGGTGGGCGTGCTGTCCGGGCTGTTCGGCGTCGGCGGCGGCTTTCTGATGACGCCGTTGCTGATTTTTATCGGCATCCCCCCGGCGGTGTCGGTGGCCACCGAGGCCAACCAGATCGTCGCCTCCTCGGTTTCCGGCGTCCTCGCCCACTGGCGCCGCGCCAGCGTCGATTTCAAGATGGGCATGGTGCTGCTGGTGGGGGGCGTCGCCGGCTCCACCTTCGGCGTCTGGCTGTTCACCATCCTGCGCGGCATGGGCCAGATCGATCTGGTGATCAAAATATCCTACGTCGCGTTCCTTGGGATTATCGGCGGGCTGATGTTCATTGAAAGTGCGCGGGCCATGGTTCGCTCAAAGCGCAAGACGCCGGCCAAGCGCCACCACCACACATGGATGCACGGACTGCCCTTCAAGATGCGCTTTCGCCGTTCGCGCCTTTACGTCAGCGCCCTTCTGCCGTTGGCCATCGGCGTCGTGGTGGGCGTTCTGGCGGCGATCATGGGGGTCGGCGGCGGCTTCGTCATGGTGCCCGCCATGATCTACATTCTCGGCATGCCGACGGCGGTGGTGGTGGGGACCTCGCTGTTCCAGATCATCTTCGTCACCGCCAACGTCACCGTGCTGCAAGCCGTCAATAACCAAACGGTGGACATCTTGCTGGCGATGTTGCTGATGATCGGCGGCGTCATCGGCGCCCAGATCGGCGCAAGGGCGGGGGCCAAACTGAAAAGTGAGCAACTGCGCATCCTGCTGGCCCTGATGGTGATCGGCGTCTGCGCCAAGCTGGCCTATGATCTGGTGAGCATGCCGCAGGATTTGTTTTCCCTGGGCGGATTGGCGGCGCACTGATGGGCGTTCTCAGAACATGCTTGGCTGTTTTCATGGTTTTGGCCGCCGCGTCTCAGGCGTCCGCCAAAGAGCTTGTGGTGGACCTGTCCAAGTCGGTGGTCGCCATCACCACCAGCTTCAGCGGATCGGAGCTGCTGCTTTTCGGCGCCACCGAGGGCAAAGGCGACGTGATTGTGGTGGTGCGCGGACCTTTGCGGAACGAAATCATACGCCGCAAGGAAAAGATCGCCGGAATCTGGGTCAACCAGGAGGAAATGGTTTTCGAACAGGTCCCCTCGTTCTACGCCGTCGCCAGCAACCGGCCGATGGACGAATTCCTGTCCAGCAAGATCAGAAGCACATACCAGATCGGCATTGACTACCTGGATTTGAACCTCAGCGAGGAATACAGAGCCGCGAGCGGCGCTGAAAACTTCCGCAGGGCGTTGATCCGCAACAAGCAGAAGCAGGGGCTCTATGGCCGTAAGCCGGGAGACGTCATTTTCCTCGGCAACCGGCTGTTCCGCTCGCAATTGATATTTCCCGCCAACGTCGCCGTCGGCTCCTACGGAGTGGACGTTTTTCTCGTCCGAGACGGCGCCGTAACCAGCGTTGAAACCACGCTGCTCACTGTTCGGAAGTTTGGTTTTGAAGCCAGCGTCTTTAATTTCGCTCATCGCAACTCCCTGGCTTATGGCATCTTCGCCGTGCTTATCGCCGCCTTCGCGGGATGGCTGGCCGGCGCTATTTTCAGAAAGGCTTAAACCATGACCGACGCCACCGAAAAGCCTAAATCCGAGACCCGCGATGATAGACTCACTTTTCTCTGCGTTGTCGACGAGAGTGAGGAATTAAGCCAGGCGCTCCGATTCGCCTGCCGCCGCGCGGTGCGCACCATGGGCCGCGTCGCCCTGCTCTACGCCTGCGAACCCGCCGAGTTCCAGCATTGGGCGTCGGTCGGCGACCTGATGCGCGAAGAGCGCCGCGAGGAAGCGGAGGAAATGCTCCACGTGGTGGCCTCGGTGGTGAAAAAGCACACCGGCTCGATCCCCGTGGTCTTCATCCGCGAGGGCGATCTCACCGACGAATTGATCAAGCTGATCGACGAAGAGAAGAAAATCTCGCTGCTGGTGCTGGGCGCCGCCACCGGCCCCGATGGCCCCGGCCCCCTGATCACCCACATCGTCGAAAATATGTCCAGCGGCCTGCGCATCCCCATCACCATCGTCCCCGGCTCCCTGACCGACGAGGAGATCGACGCCTTAACGTGAGGAGGAGCTTATTTCGCCCGGTGGCGCCACCAGTTTTTTTCGTTGATGGAGTAGACCGGCTGGTAGTGGCGGATGGTTTTGGCCTCCACCACCTTTTTAATCTGGTTGTCGAGAACCAGAATCTTGCCATCCAAGTAGACCATCAGGATGGCGTGGCCGATCTTCAGGTTCAAATCATTGAGGACGGCCACCCGCATATTGTCCACCTTGAAACCGAGGATTTTCAGGGACATGTACTTGATGATGGCGTAGTCCTCGCAGTCGCCGGAGCGGGTCAGGAACTCGCCCGGCGATTCCCAGTAGTCCTTCACCCCCCAGTTGGTGATGTCGAGGATGTATTTGGATCTGTTCATGACCAGGTTGACCCTCCTGAGCTGGGTCATGGGGTCCTTGCCTTTAAGGGTTTTCAGGAACTTCATCCAGCGTTCGTAGTGGCATTTGTTGAAGGTGGTGGCCTTGCAGTTCCCTTTCTTCTTTTCCGCCGTCTCCTTGGAATAGCGCGCGACGGCGGTGTTCCATTTCTTAAAGACCTTCAGCCTGGAGGATTTTGTCTCCATGGTGTTGAAGAAACTGGGCGCCGACTTGGCCGCCGCCGCCGGCTCCAGGCGAAGGGGAAGGAAAGCGAGCGCCAGCGCCCCCGCAAACACGCCCCAATTCACCATCCCTTTCTTCCCAATTTTTTGAACCAACCGTTTTTCACCCTGGTTTTCATTGACGCAATAAAATGGTATGATAGTTATCACTTAAGAAATTAGAGACGCGATTCAATTGAACAAAATCAATCCCTTTACATTTCCCCTCGAAGGCGCAGTCAAGTCCGAAGACGCCTTTTCCTGCGACCAGGAAAGCCGCCGCCAGATTTGGGAATTCAGCCGCATCCAGCAGGAAACCACACAGAAGCAATTCACGCCCATCGGCGTTTTCCCTTCTTACATTCCGTTCCGCGTTGCGTTCTCTATGGGTCTTTTAGAGACGGCGATCAAGAGCGTCGGACTGTACCGCCTTGGGATTCGCAACGCCCTGAATATTAAGATTAAGTCATTGGACATGGCGTTCCCGAACCTTCCGGACGCCCTTGACGGCTATCGCATCCTTCATCTCACGGACCTTCATCTCGACCTCCTGCCGGGCCTGGAAGACGCCATCGCCAAACACTTAAGCGGAATCGAATTCGATTTGTGCGTCATGACGGGCGACTATCAGCAAAACAGCAACTCACCTTATAAGAAAATCATCGCCCCCTTGGAGAAAATCGTCACCGCCATCGAGGCCCGTGACGGCGTTATCGCCACGCTTGGCAACCACGACGACTATCACTTGGCGGCGGCCTTGGAGGATTTGGGGATTGAGGTTCTCGTCAATGAAACCGTTTTCCTCGATCGTAATGGGGCGCGGCTGCACGTCACCGGCCTTGACGACGTCAACCGTTTTTTCACCCCCATGGCCGGCGAAGCGCTGATCAAAAGGACGGACAGTTTCGGCCTCGCCCTTGTTCATTCCCCCGAAATGGCCGGCGAAGCGTCCAGCAAGGGATACGCCCTTTACCTTTGCGGCCACACCCATGGCGGCCAAGTCTGCCTGCCCGGAGGACGCCCCCTCATGAATCGCCTCGTTCGCAACCACGATTACGCTTTCGGTTTATGGAAATGCGGCGGCATGACCGGATACACCAGTCCCGGCATTGGAGTCTCGGGCGTTCCCGTGCGTTTCTTCTGCAAGGGCGAGGCGACCCTGGTCACCCTGAAAAAAGAAACGTCACCCTCTTAATCGCGCTGCTTTTCCAATCCATCGGAATGCTCAGATCGCTTGAAAAATCAGCCAATCCCTTCGTCTGTTTTTTTTGGTTGCCTTTGTGTTCTGTTTTTGTTATATGTATGTATCGATGTTCATATTTTGGGAGATACAATCATGAAACCTGGCATGAAACCTGGCATGAAACCCGCCGTTTTTCTTAAAAACTTCGCGGCTTTGGGGTCGCTGTTTATGGCTTACTATATGCTGTTGCTTGTGGGATAGCCCCAAAAAACACAATATATTGACACTTACCCCCCCATAGACACCACATCATGCTTGCCATAGGCTGAAAGGGTTTTTAGGATAGGGACCATGAGCGACCTTTTCCAACACGCCGACGACAAGGAAAAAGTATCCCCCGCCCATGGAGGCGGGAAGGCCAAGCCTTCCCCCCTTAAAGGAGCCCCCCCTAAAGGAATCCCCCTTAAAGGCCCCCCCAAAAAAAGAGCAAAGGAAGGCTACTCGGCCAAGGACATTGAGGTTCTCGAGGGATTGGAGCCGGTGCGGCTGCATCCCGGCATGTACATCGGCGGCTCCGATGAGTGGGCCATGCATCACTTGGCGGCGGAAGTGCTGGACAACGCCATGGACGAAGCGGTGGCGGGGCACGCCAGCCGCATCCATTTAGAGCTTAAGCCCGGCAACGTTCTC
>CAJXGZ010000029.1 GCA_913053795.1 uncultured Rhodospirillales bacterium
TCGCCACATGTTGCGCCATAGCTGCTCCATCGCCACTGAGCCGCCTCTTTCGCCATCCCGGCGCGCACCGGGTTAAGGACAACATAGCGAGCCAACTCGAGTAAGTGGGATTCCTTCTCCACCAGCACGGCCTTGTAGCGCCCCTGAAAGACATGGCCGCACCGATGGCGGCGCCGGTTGAAGCGCTGGGTATAGACGCCGTTCAACTGCCGCATGCCTCGAGAAAGGTTGGCGTTGGGCGTCTCGACGAGCAGATGGTAATGGTTGCCCATCAGGCAGTAGGCGTGACATAGCCAGCCGAAGCGGTCGATGGTTGCGGCCAAAGTCTCAAGAAACAGTTGGCGATCCTTATCATTGGTGAAAATTTCCTGACGGGCGTTGCCGCGTGAGGTCAAATGATAAACGGCGCCAGGATATTCAATACGAAGGGGACGCGACATGGCGACATTGTGACAGACGGAAATTCACAATTCAAGACCTGACCCCCAATTTTGCAATTTTGACCCCCAATTTTCCCTATAATTCAATAAGTTAAATTGAGTTCAGACCCTAGAATAATACGGTGCAATCGACATGTTATGTTTCGAACCAACGAGTTACACTGAAGAAAATGCGAAAAAACGAGCAAAAACGTGAAAAAAGGGGAAAGGGAGCGCCGGTTTTCGGTTTGCTTGTTTTCGCCTTTATCGCCTCCTTCGCGGCGTATTCCGCCTCCGTCTGGACCCAAGACTGGCGCACGGCGAGCCGGGAGCCGGCGGGGATCGCGCCCGATCCGGCCGTGGTGAAGGAGGCGGTGGTCCAGGTTTACGTGGCGCGGGCCTTTAATTGGCGGGGCTTTTTCGGGGTGCACAGCTGGATCGCGGTGAAGCCGGCGAATGCGCCCCAATTCACCGTTTATGAAGCCATTGGCTGGAACCTCCGGCGCGGCGGCACGTCCCTCGCCATTCACAACCGTCCCGCCGACGCCCGCTGGTTCGGGGCGACCCCTAAGATAATCGCGGATATTCGAGGGCGAGGCGTCGACGGCGTGATCCAGCGCATCGACGCGGCGGCGCGGAGTTATCCGCTTGCCGGGACGTACAGGGTGTGGCCCGGGCCCAACTCCAACACCTTCACCGCCTACGTCGCCCGCGCCGCGCCCGAGCTCAAACTTGACCTGCCGCCCACCGCCATCGGCAAGGATTACATCCCCGGCGGCGTCTTCGCCAAACCGCCCGGCGGCGAAGGATTCCAGGTCTCCCTGTTCGGGATGCTGGGCCTGCTGGTGGGGTCCGAGGAAGGGGTGGAGGTGAACCTGCTGGGGATGGTTTACGGCGTCGATCCCTTGGGCCCGGCGCTGAAGCTGCCCGTGGTGGGGCGCCTGGGCTGGGGGAGGTAGCCTAAGAATGGTTCGCGAAATTGGAGTCGTCTTCAACCCCCATGAAGATATCAAGGCATATGTAGCCGTCCACCACCCGCGCCGTTTTGGTTGCGCTCCTGGGGATGGGGATGTGGTTTGCGATGCAGAACTGGATAAGGGCTTCGGCGGCTTCGGCCCCGGGAATATGGGAGGCGGCGTTTTTCTTTTTGGCGTAATCGAAAAACTCCAGCTCAAACAGGTCGTCGCTTCCTTTCTTGACGCTTTTGATGGAAACGATGTCTCCTGCGGGGAATGGGTCTCCGGAGCCGGCGCCGAGACATCCAATCGCCTTGCGCAACGTCCTGTTGGAAAAGGTGATGCGGCGAAATTCCTTTGTCATGACCTCCTCGAAACCGAGCCGGGAAACGTAAAACGAAAACGCTTGATACGGTTTGACGGGGCGGACTTTAACGCATGTTTTTCCAAGAAGTCCACCGCTTCGGAGCCAATCTTCAGTATGTTGGGGAAAACCGGTGGCGGCAAGGAGGGAAAGACCTTATGAGCAATTGGGGAAAAATTATCGGCGGCGTCGCCGGCTTGGCCTTGGGCGGGCCCATCGGGGCGATCCTCGGCGTCTACGCCGGGCATGTGGTGGACAAGTCCCAAGGGGGGGCTCCGGGCGGATACGGGGGGGCCTCCATGGAGGCGCGCCAAGTCGCCTTCACCACCGCCGTCATCGTCCTCGGCGCCAAGATGGCGAAAGCCGACGGCGTCGTCACCCGCGACGAGGTGGACGCCTTCAAGCAGGCGTTCCACATTCCGGCCCATGAAATGAGCGCCGTCGGGAGCTTGTGGGAAGAGGCCCGCAAGGAAAGCGCCGGCGCCGAACCCTACGCCAGGCAGGTCGCCCAAATGTTCGCCCATGAGCGCGCCGTGCTGGAGGAGCTTCTGGGCGGGCTCTTCCATATCGCCAAGGCCGACGGCTCCGTGCATCCGGCGGAGCTTGAGTTCCTCGCCACCATCTCCGGCGTTTTCGGCTTCAGCGCGCGGGAATTCGAGCGCATCCGCGCCACCCACTTAGGCGCCGGCGAAAGGGAAGGCGAGGGGGACCCTTACGCGGTGCTGGGATTGACGCGGAGCGCATCGGATGAAGAAATCAAAAAGACTTACCGGAAAATGAGCCGGGAATACCATCCCGACAACCTGATCGCCCAGGGGATGCCTCAGGAGTTCGTGGACTTGGCCAACGAAAAAATGGCGTCGATTAACCACGCCCATGACCGCATTGAAAAGGAGCGCAAGCTGAAATGACCCGCCGGTCTCCCAACTTCGATGAAAGACCATTGACGGCGGAGATCGACATGCTGGTGATCCACTACACCGGCATGGAAAGCGCCGGGGCGGCGCTGGCGCGCTTGTGCGATCCGGCGGCGAAGGTAAGCGCCCACTACCTGATCGACGAGGACGGCGCCGTCTTGGCCTTGGTGGACGAAGGGCTCAGGGCTTGGCATGCGGGGCAGGCCTATTGGCGGGGACGGCGCGGCGTCAACGCCCGCTCGCTGGGGGTGGAGCTTGTCAATCCGGGTCATGAGTTCGGTTATCGCCCCTTCCCCGAGGCGCAGATGGCGGCGTTGGAGAAACTGGCCCTGGATATGCTTTCGCGCCACCCCATCCAGGCGCGCAACGTGGTGGGACACGCGGACGTGGCGCCTTCGCGCAAGCAAGACCCCGGCGAGCTGTTCGACTGGCGGCGCCTGGCCCGGGCTGGGTTGGGGCTTTGGCCGGAAGGCCCAGAGGCCTCTCAAAATGGGGGGCAAGACGGGGATTTTGGGGCGCTTTTGGCGGACTACGGCTACGACGTTTCGAACCCTGAGATGGCGATCAAGGCCTTTCAGCGCCACTTTCGCCCCGGCCGCGTCGACGGCGCCGCCGACGCCGAGACCTTGGGCCTCTTGACGGCGCTCATCAATGGACTACCTTAAGGTACGCCAGACGGTCGGATGGTCGCCTCGCCCTTTCATTCATGGAAGGTGTGGGGAGGAAAGTCCGGGCTCCACGGGAACGCGGCGCCGGGTAACGCCCGGCGGGGGCGACCCCAGGGAAAGCGCCACAGAAAGCAAACCGCCCACCGAAGCCTCGGCGAAGGTGGGTAAGGGTGAAAGGGTGCGGTAAGAGCGCACCGCGTCCCCGGCGACGGGGACGGCACGGCAAGCCCCGCCGGGAGCAAGACCAAATAGGGGCGGCGAGCCGGCGTTAGCGCCGGCAGGCGGGTTTCCGCGCCGCCGCCCGGGTAGGTCGCGCGAGGCGTCCGGTAACGGACGTCCCAGATGAATGGCCATCCTCCGCCTTCGGGCGGAGACAGAACCCGGCTTACAGACCGTCTGGCGTTTTTCAATACTCCATCAAAAGGCCATGCCGCCAACACAAATCCGCCTGAATTAGAGGAGTTAATGAGGGCCTTGGAAAGGATTTGTTAATCCAAAAAATGTCATGATATCCCATTGACGCCCATAGTATCCCATGATATCCCAATAATGCCCATCATGTGACCATGGGGGGAAACTCCGCTTGGGACGATCCGCGTTGAATGTCGGCGTGGGTTCGCCAGGGTGGATTTGATTATGTGTTTGGGGGCCGAAATGGCGCTGTTGGTAGGCAAACACGTCAACAAGATCGACAAGAAGGGACGGGTTTCCGTTCCCAAGCCTTTCCGCGCCAACCTTAAGGAGCAGGGCGGCGGGGTTCTTTATGTTTATCCGTCTTTCAACTATCCGGCCATCGAGGCTTGCGGCGAGGCGTTCATGCGGCGCCTCACCGAAAGCCTTTACGGCAAGGAGATGTTTTCCGACGAACACGAGGACTTGGCGGCGGCTATTCTGGATAGCGCTCACGCCCTGCCTTTCGATCCCGAAGGGCGCGTTGTTTTGCCCAAGGACTTAATCGCCCACACCGGCATTGGCGAGGAAGCGTTGTTTGTAGGCCGTGGCGAGTCCATGCATATCTGGGAGCCGGGCGCACACGAGGCCCATCGCCAAAAGGGCGTCAAACAGGCCCGCGCCAGAAGCGCCACACTGCCGCTGCTTCCGGCCTCGTCCAAGGAAGGTGAGTCATGAGCGCCCAGTCTAAGGGACATAAGCCAAAGGGACATACGCCGGTGATGCTGCGCGAGGTGATGGATGCGCTCGCGCCCCGCGACGGCGGAATTTACGTTGACGCCACCTTCGGCGCCGGCGGCTATTCGAGGGCGATCCTTGAGGCCGCCAAGTGCGATGTTTGGGGAATTGACCGGGATCCGGAAGCGGGCCTGAGCGGCGCTGAGCTGGAACGCGATTTCCCGGGCCGCTTGACGATTTTGTGCGGACGTTTCGGCGATATGACCCGGCTTCTGGAAGGGCTCGGCGCCAACAAGGCCGATGGCGTGGCTTTTGACCTCGGCGTTTCCTCCATGCAGATCGACGAATCCGGGCGCGGCTTTTCCTTTCAAAGCGACGGGCCGTTGGACATGCGCATGGGTAAGGCCGGCGTGACCGCCGCTGATGTGGTCAATGGCTTGGCGGAAAAGGATCTCGCCGACCTTATTTACATTAACGGAGAGGAGCGCGCCTCAAGACGAATCGCCCGCGCCATCGTCAAAGCGCGCGCCAAAACGCCCTTCACCGGAACCGGGCAATTGGCCGATCTCGTGCGCGGCGTGGTGAAGCGCGCCAAGGACGGCGTTGATCCGGCCACCCGCACCTTCCAGGCTTTGCGCATTTACGTCAACGACGAGTTGGGCGAGTTGGACCGGGGGCTTTGCGCGGCTGAATCCTTGCTTGCGCCGGGGGGGCGGCTGGCTGTTGTCTCCTTCCATTCCCTGGAGGACAGAAGGGTTAAGGATTTCCTGCGCCGGCGCAGCGGCGCTCATCCGCGCGAATCACGGCATCTCCCCAGCCGGGAGGAACCGTCGCGCGATCCCAGCTTCCGCCTGTTGCGGCGTGGCGTCCTCAAGCCCTCGGCGGCGGAGACGGCGGCCAATCCACGGGCGCGCTCGGCGCGGCTGAGGGCGGCTGAGCGCACATCCGTTCCTGCGTGGCCCCAATCTCCCAGCGACGGGAGGGCGGCCGCATGACCCTCCGGATGACAACAATGTTCACCATCTTGCTGGCCGGGACGTTGAGCATGCTCCTGTTTACGGTCAAGCACCAGATGCAGGATATGGAAGACGAGATTTCCACTTTAAATCGTTCAATTTTCACGGAAGAGCAAGCCATTCATGTGCTCAAGGCGGAATGGAGCCTCCTCAATGATCCCAAGCGGCTGCGCGGCTTGGCGTCCCGTTACCTTGGATTGAGTCCCGTCAAGCCCGAACAGCTCGGTTCGGTGGCGGATTTGTCGGAACAAGCCGGCGAGACGGAATCAGCGGAACAGACAAATAGTTTCTTCCAATCTATCTCCTCGGCGTTGACGGACGTAAAGGTTAAGCAATGAGCGGCGATGGCCAGCTCAAATTACAGGCGCCGAAATCCCGGCAATCCCCCCGGCAGTCCCGGAGAATCCGGTTGCAGGGAATTCGAAAGCAGGCGCTGGAGACCGGGCGCAACAGACTTTTGGTGACAGGCGTCGTCTTCACCTTGGCCTTTCTGGTCATCGCCGGCCGTCTGGTCAGCATTATGACGTTTGAACAGAGCGGCGAGCCCCACGCCGTCCGCTCCGCTCCATCCCGCATGAATGTGGCCGTCCGCGCTGACATCGTTGACCGCAACGGCGTTTCCTTGGCGACGAGTCTTCCCATCGCATCCCTTTACGCCAACCCCAGCGAAGTGTCGAACAAAGAGGAGGCCGCCGACAAACTGTCGCGCATTCTGCCGGAACTGAAACGATCCGAGGTGCTGGCGAAGTTAAAGTCCCGTGGCGGATTTACTTGGCTTCGCCGCAATTTGTCTCCCAAGAAACAATACGAGGTTAACCGCCTTGGAATCCCCGGCCTCGCTTTCAAGCGCGGCGAACGCAGGGTTTACCCCCAGGGCGAGGCGGCGGCTCACGTGCTAGGATTCACGGACGTGGACGGCCAAGGAATTTCCGGGCTGGAGAAGCAATTCGACGAGATGTTGAGCAGCGGCGAAACGTTACGGCTGTCCATCGACCTTCGCATTCAGGATATGCTTCGCCAAGAGCTTACCGAAACCATGGACGAATTCAACGCCATCGGCGCCGCCGGGGTGGTGCTTGACGTGGATACGGGCGAGGCGTTGGCCATGGTTTCGCTGCCCGATTTCGATCCCAACGTCCCGGAAAAATCCAGAGGCGGTAAAAGGTTTAACCGCGTCACCAAGGGAGTCTACGAGATGGGCTCCACCTTCAAGCTGTTCACCGTGGCGATGGCCCTTGATAGCGGCGTGGCCACCTTGAATGACGGCTATGACGCCAGCAAGCCCCTCCACATCGCCCGCTTTACGATTTCCGACTTTCATTCCAAGAACCGTTGGCTCTCGGTGCCTGAAATTTTAGTGTATTCGTCCAATGTCGGCGCCGCCCTGATGGCCTTGGACGTAGGCGCGACGGTCCAACAAGATTATCTGGGCAGGCTTGGATTATTAAGCCCCGCCCTCATTGAGTTGCCCGAGGTGGGGTCGCCGCTTACGCCCTCGGTATGGCGCAAGATAAACACCATGACCATTTCCTATGGCCACGGCATCGCCGTCAGCCCCCTGCAAATGGCCGGGGCCACGGCGGCACTGGTCAACGGCGGCATCCGTCGCCCGCTCAGCCTGCTTAAACACCAGGGCCTGGAGGCGCCGGAAGGCGAGCGGGTGTTGTCGGTCGCCACATCGGAACAAATGCGCGGCCTGATGCGTCTGGTGGTTACCGACGGCACCGGCAAGAACGCCGATGCCGAAGGCTACCGGGTCGGCGGCAAGACCGGCACGGCGGACAAACAGGCTGGCGGTAAATATGACGACAAGGCGCTGATTTCATCCTTCATCGCGGCCTTTCCCATGAACGATCCCCGCTATGTGGTGTTGGCCATGCTGGACGAACCCAAGGGCACCAAAGAGACCTTCAACTATGCCACCGGCGGCTGGGTCGCCGCGCCAATGGTCGGCCGGGTGATCACCCGTATGGGGTCATTGCTGGGCCTGATGCCGCAGTTGGCGGCGGTATCTGCCGAGGCGAAGGACCGGCGACTTGAGACTTATTGATTTATTGGACGGAGACGATGCGAACGTGAACCAGGGACTTGATTTAAGCCAAACCGATATTGTCGGACTGACGTGTGATTCACGTCGGGTCCAGCCCGGTTTCCTGTTCGCCGCCATTCCCGGTACCACCGGCGACGGGCGGCAGTACATTGCCGAGGCCGTGTCGCGCGGGGCCGTCGCCGTGCTGGCTGCGCCCGGTACCCGGGCCGATATTGCCATCCTGCATGATCAAAACCCGCGCCGCCGTTACGCCCTGATGGCGGCGCGCCTGTACCGGGATCAACCGAAATCAATTGCCGCCGTCACCGGCACCAACGGCAAGACATCCGTTGTTTCCTTCGTGCGCCAGATATGGACCCACCTGGGTCGTTCGGCGGCGAGCATGGGAACACTCGGAATCAGTGCGCCTGATTGGAACACGACCGAAGGCCTGACCACACCGGACCCGGCCGATCTACACGAGAACCTGGCCAAACTGGCCGGGCAGGGGGTTCAGATACTGGCCATGGAAGCCTCGTCCCACGGCCTGTCTCAATATCGCCTCGATGGCGTTAACGTGACCCTGGCCGGGTTTACCAACCTGAGCCATGACCATCTGGATTACCACGGCACCATGGCCGACTACCTGGCCGCCAAGACCCGCCTGTTCAGTGACATTCTGCCAAGCCAGGGTACGGCGGTTCTGAATGCCGATGATGATGCTTACGGCGGCCTGTCCGAAATTGTTCGCAACCGGGGCTGTTCCCTGATCAGCTATGGCCGCAGGGGCGACGATATTGGCCTGCTTGAAGTCCAGCCCGGCGCCCACGACCAACGCCTGACGCTTCGCGTCCGGGGCGAAACCCTGAACGTGACCCTGCCTTTATCCGGGTCGTTCCAGATCGATAACGCCCTGTGTGCCTTGGGCCTGGTCATCGCCGGAGGCGGCGATGCCGGACTCGCTGCAAAGGCTCTGGAAAACCTGCAAGGGGTTCCCGGTCGGCTTGAAAAAATGGCCACCATTGCCGCCGGTGGCACGGTCTATGTGGACTACGCCCATACCCCCGACGCCCTGGCCAACGTACTGAGCGCCCTGCGCCCCCATACCACCGGTGCCCTGCATGTGGTGTTCGGCTGCGGCGGTGACCGGGATCGGTTCAAGCGCCCGGAAATGGGCCGTATCGCGGCTGACCTGGCCGACAATGTGATCATCACCGATGACAATCCCCGTGGCGAAGACGCCGCCGCCATCCGGGCCGAAATTCTCGCCGCCTGTCCTGCCGCCGTGGAAATCGGCGACCGGGCGCTGGCGATCACCACGGCGGTGTTGAACCTGCAAGATGGAGACGTTCTGGTGGTCGCCGGCAAAGGTCACGAAACCGGCCAGATCGTCGGCGATAGCGTTCTGCCCTTCGATGACGGCGCGGAAATTCACCGCGCCGTGCGGGAGGCCGAGCAATGAGTGAAATCCTGTGGACCGGTGAACAGGCGGCTGCGGCAACCGGGGGTCAATCCAGCGGAGCCTGGGCCGCCACCGGGGTTTCCATCGACAGCCGCACGGTCGTTCCGGGTGATTTGTTCGTGGCCATCAGGGGTGCCAATTTCGATGGCCATGATTTCGCCGCCAAGGCCCTGGCCGCCGGGGCTATCGCCGTCGTCGTCGAACAGGATTTCGCCGTTGATGGCCCGTGTCTGCGGGTTGCTGATTCCCTCCAAGCCCTGATCGGCCTGGGCATGGCCGCCCGCGACCGGACCCAGGCCCGGATCATCGCCGTCACCGGCAGCGTCGGCAAGACCGGCTCGAAAGAAGCGCTCAATTTCGTGCTCGCCGCCCAGGCCCTGACCAGCGCCAGCAAGGGCAGCCTGAACAATCACTGGGGTCTGCCGCTCAGCCTGGCCCGTCTGCCCGAGCAAGCGACCTTCGGGATTTTCGAAATGGGCATGAATCACGGCGGAGAAATCACCCCCTTGAGCAACATGGCCCGGCCCCATGTGGCCCTGATCACCAATGTCGAAGCCGTCCACACCGCCGAATTCAGCAGTGTCGAGGAAATCGCCCAGGCCAAGGCGGAAGTTTTCGCCGGGGTCGAACCGGTTGGCATGGCCGTGCTGAATAGGGATAACGACCATTACCACCGTTTGGCCGATGCCGCCCGAGCCGCCGGTATCGAGCAGATCATCGGCTTCGGCATGTCCGAAGATGCCGACTTCCGGCTGGTTGAAGAATCCGGCGACGCAGACGGCAGTTCGGTGACCATCGATATTGCCGGTAACGCCCT
This sequence comes from uncultured Rhodospirillales bacterium, assembly GCA_913053795.1. Lineage (GTDB taxonomy): Bacteria > Pseudomonadota > Alphaproteobacteria > Rhodospirillales > 2-02-FULL-58-16 > CAJXGZ01. Next base: position 9,777 of record CAJXGZ010000029.1, read on the forward strand.
GTCCTACCGCATTGGCATCGCCGGGCACCATTGGGTGATGAACAGTCTCGGCGTGTTGGCAGCCGTTGCCGCCGCCGGGGGCAACGTCGGCGAAGCGGCCCGTTCACTGGCTGATCTGGTCGCCCCGCAAGGCCGCGGCCGGGTCCATCATCTGCTGCTCGGCGGGCATCCGTTCACGTTGATCGACGAAAGCTACAACGCCAGCCCGGTTTCCATGAACGCCGCCTTCGAGGTTCTCGGCCAGGCCCTGACCGGTGTCGGCGGCCGACGCATGGCGGTGCTCGGCGAGATGCGGGAATTGGGGTCAGATTCCGCGACCCGCCACGCCGATCTGGCCGGTTGCATAGACCGCAACGACATCGATCTGGTGTTCACGGCGGGCCGCGACATGGCGCATTTGTCCGAGGCCATTGATCCGGCCCGGCGCGGGGCCCACGAAGCATCGCCCGAAGACTTGCTGGCAACCGTCATGGCGGCCATCGGGCCTGGTGATGTGGTCATGGTCAAGGGCTCACTCGGCAGCCGCACCGGTGTGGTCGTCGAGGGGCTGCTGGTGGCGACCGAGCTGCCCGGCGAAGCCTCGCCGCGTGTGGTCAACGGGCATTAGGGCAGGGATTTAAAAAATGTTTTATGAATACCTTTATCCCCTGGCAGACCAGATTTCCGCCTTCAACGTGTTCCGCTATCTGACCTTCCGCACCGGTGGGGCCATGATGACGGCGCTGGTCATCAGCTTCATGATCGGGCCGACCCTGATCAAACACCTGACCATTCGCCAGCAAGGGGGTCAGCCGATCCGCGATGACGGACCGGAAGGTCATTTGCTGACCAAGCAGGGCACGCCGACCATGGGCGGCTTCATGATCCTGCTGGCCATGACCCTGTCGACCATATTGTGGACCGATCTGGCTAACGGTTACGTGTGGGCCGCCCTCGGCGTCACCATTGCTTTCGGTGCGATTGGCTTCGTCGACGATTATCTGAAGGTTTCCGCCCGCACCAGCAGCGGGCTATCGGGTAAACTGAAACTTGTGTTGCAGGCGGTCGTTGCCGCCGCCGCCGCCCTGTGGATTTCCCGGATGCTGCCCGAGCCCCTGACCAGCACCCTGGCCGTGCCCTTTTTCAAAGATCTTCTGATCGATCTTGGCTGGTTTTTCGTGCCCTTCGCCGTCATCGTCATGATCGGCGCGTCCAATGCGGTCAATTTGACCGATGGCCTGGATGGTCTGGCCATCGTTCCGGTAATGATCGCCGCCGGGGTCTTCGTCCTGATCTCTTATCTGGTCGGTAACACGGTTTTTTCCAATTACCTGCAACTCTATTATGTGCCGGAAGCGGGCGAGCTGGCCGTGTTCTGCGCCGCCCTGATCGGGGGTGGACTTGGCTTTCTCTGGTTCAATGCGCCACCGGCTAAAGTTTTCATGGGCGACACCGGCTCGTTGGCGCTCGGTGGCGCGCTCGGGGCCGTTTCTATCATCACCAAACATGAACTGGTGCTGGCCATCGTCGGTGGCCTGTTCGTGCTCGAGACCGTTTCGGTGATCGTCCAGGTGGCGTCGTTCAAATTGACCGGCAAGCGGGTCTTCGCCATGGCCCCCCTACATCATCATTACGAAAAGAAGGGTTGGGCCGAACCGACCATTGTTATCCGTTTCTGGATCGTCGCCGTGGTCCTGGCGCTGATCGGCCTGTCGACCCTGAAGTTGCGTTAACAACCATGAGAGGTGAAGAAAACATGATCGACGTTCGTTCCCTGACGGGCCAGACCGTGGCCGTTTTCGGCCTCGGCCGGTCGGGTCTGGCGAGCGCCCTGGCGCTGGTCGAAAGCGGCGCTCACGTCGCCGCCTGGGACGACAATCCATCGAGCCGTGATGATGCCGCCGATCAGGGCGTGCCCCTGGTTGATCCTTACGTCAGTGACTGGTCGCAACCGGTGGCCCTGGTGTTCAGCCCCGGCATCCCCCAGCGCTACCCGCAACCGCACGCGATTGCCGCCATGGCCCGTCAGGCCCGGGTCGAGATTATCTGCGATATTGAATTGCTGGCCAGATCACAACCCCAGGCGACCCTGCTGGGCGTTACCGGCACCAACGGCAAATCGACGACCACGGCGCTGATCGGCGATATCCTGGAAATGGCCGGCAGCCCGGTTCAGGTCGGTGGCAATCTGGGCACCCCGGCGCTCGAATTGAACCCCCTGGGCGAAGACGGAACCTACGTTATGGAAGTTTCGTCCTACCAGTTGGACCTGCTGTCATCTGCGGTTTTCGATATCGCCGTGCTGCTGAACCTGAGCCCCGATCATCTGCACCGGCACGGCGGCATGGCCGGATATATCGAGGCCAAGAAAATCATTTTCCGGGGTCAGGGAAGTCGACACACGGCGATCATCGGCATCGATGATGAACCGGGCCGGGAGATTTACCGGGGATTGCAGAACAGAGGAGTGCAAACCGTCATTCCCGTTTCCGGTCACGAGGCCTTTGCCGGTGCCGTTTATGTCGTTGCGGGTGTGCTCTTTGATAACGGCACGGCGATTACCGATTTGTCCGCCGTGCCCTCTCTGGCCGGTGATCATAACGGCCAGAACGCCGCCGCCGCTTATGCTGCCTGCCGTGCCGCCGGGCTATCGGTCGAAGCCATCATTGCCGGTTTGAAATCTTTCCCCGGTCTGGCCCATCGTCAGCAACGGGTCTCGGTGGTCGATGGGGTCACCTACGTTAACGACAGCAAGGCGACCAATGTAGCGGCGGCGGTGCGGGCGCTGGCTTGTTATCGCGACATTTACTGGATCGCCGGGGGCCGCGCCAAGCAAGGCGGATACGGGGCGCTGGGCGATCATCTGGATCATGTGCGCCAGGTGTTTTTGATCGGCGAGGCGGCCAGTGACATGGCCACTGTGCTTGCAGACCACGTGCCCTGCACCCGGTCGGAAAATCTGACCAACGCCGTGGCCCAGGCCCGGCAAGCGGCGCTGGCGGCCGGCGGCGGGGTGGTTTTGTTGTCACCGGCCTGTGCCTCGTTCGATCAATTCAGCAATTTCGAGGCCCGTGGGGATTTCTTCCGGGCGTTGTGCGAGGGGCCGTCATGAGCACCTTCACCCGCACCGATACCTCGGTCGTGTCCCGCTGGTGGTGGACGGTTGATCGCTGGATGCTGATCGCCATCGTCGCCGTCGTCGCCATCGGTGCGGTGCTGACCCTGGCCGCATCACCTGCGGTGGCCGAACGCATCGGCGTCGATACTTTTCATTTTGTCCGTCGCCAGTTTGTCTTTTTGCCCCTCGCCCTGGTGGTCATGTTCGGGGTTTCGCTGATGACCCCGCGGGGGGTCAAACGACTGGCCGTGGTGCTGGCCCTGGTCGCCTTCATGGGCATGGCCGCGACCTTGCTGATCGGTGAAGAAATCAAGGGGGCCAGCCGCTGGCTGTCTCTGGGCGGGCTTTCCGTGCAGCCCTCTGAATTCGTTAAACCGGCCTTTGCCGTGATCGCCGCCTGGATGTTCGCCGAACATAAAGAGGACCCCAATTTCCCCGGCACCCTGGTTGCCACCGGCCTGTTCATGACCGTTGCCGCCATGTTGCTGCTGCAACCCGATGTCGGCATGACCGCCGTGGTCGCCGCCATCTGGGGCATCGAATTTTTCCTCGCCGGTTTGCCCCTGTTGCTGGTGGTGATGCTGGCGCTGACCTTCGCCGGAGGCATCGTCGCCGCTTACTTCACCTTCGCCCATGTGCAGCTTCGTATCGACCGTTTTCTCGATCCATCTTCGGGCGAGGGCTATCAGGTGACCCGCGCCCTGGAGGCCTTCCGCAACGGTGGTCTGTTCGGTCGCGGCCCCGGCGAAGGCCGGGTCAAGGAAGTCCTGCCCGATGCCCATGCCGATTTCATCTTCGCCGTCGCCGGGGAAGAGTTCGGCCTGATCGCCTGCCTGGTTATTGTCGCCCTGTTCGCCTTCATCGTGCTGCGCGGATTTTCGCGGGTGCTGCGGGAAGACAATCTGTTCGTGCTGCTGGCCGTCTCCGGCCTGACCGTGCAGTTTGGTTTGCAGGCCATCATCAACATCGCCTCGACGATCAATCTGATTCCGCCCAAGGGCATGACCCTGCCGTTTATTTCCTACGGCGGATCATCGACCCTGGCCCTGGCCCTCGGTATGGGCATGTTATTGGCCCTGACCCGCGAACGGCCCAGCGGCATCGGCATCGCGCGGAT
>CAJXGZ010000030.1 GCA_913053795.1 uncultured Rhodospirillales bacterium
ACAGTGTAACGCCGTGTGCGAACGCCCTCGCTCTATCCGCCCGCCTTGGGGACCTTCGACTTAGGCGCCCCTGAATGTTGAACGCCGCGTTTGTTCGCGGCCGGCGTTCGGGGGAATCGAACATTTTTTTTATGCCTGAGTTGAACAGAGGACAGTCCCATGAGTGCTAACCGCATCATTATTTTCGACACCACCTTGCGCGACGGCGAACAATCGCCGGGCGCATCAATGAACCTGGACGAGAAGCTGCGCATCGCCAAGACTCTGGAAGGAATGGGCGTGGACATCATCGAAGCCGGCTTTCCCATTGCTTCCGGGGGAGACTTCGAAGCGGTGCGCGAAATCGCCAACGCCGTCGCCCAATCCACCGTTTGCGGCCTGGCCCGCGCCTTGGCGAAAGACATTGAGCTGTGCGCCGAGGCCATCAAACCGGCCCGGCGCGGCCGCATTCACACCTTCTTGTCCACCAGCCCGCTGCACATGAAGCACAAGCTGCAAATGGAGCCCGAACAGGTTCATGAAGCGGTCATCAAAAGCGTCGCCCTGGCCCGAAACCTGTGTGACGACGTGGAATGGTCGGCCGAGGACGGCTCGCGCACCGAGCATGATTTCCTGTGCCGTTGCGTGGAAAGCGCCATCGACGCCGGGGCCGGAACCGTCAATATTCCCGACACCGTGGGTTACGCCATTCCCAACGAGTACGCCGATTTGATCGCCATGCTGTTCAACCGGGTGCCCAATATCGACAAGGCGGTGATCTCGGTGCACTGCCACAACGATTTGGGTCTGGCGGTGGCCAATTCCCTGGCCGCCGTACAAGCAGGCGCCCGGCAAGTGGAGTGCACCATCAATGGTCTCGGCGAGCGCGCCGGCAACGCGGCCATGGAGGAACTGGTCATGGCGCTGCGCACCCGCCAGGACCTGATGCCGTTCCAGACCGCCATCAAAACCGAGCACATCACCAAGGCGTCGCGTCTGGTGGCGGGCGTCACCGGCTTCAACGTACAGCCCAACAAGGCCATCGTCGGCGCCAACGCCTTCGCCCACGAAGCGGGCATCCATCAAGACGGCGTCTTGAAGTACGCCGCCACCTACGAAATCATGACCCCTGAATCGGTGGGATTGCGGGAATCCAAGCTGGTCCTGGGCAAGCATTCGGGACGCCACGCCTTCATTGAAAAGCTGAAGGATTTGGGCTACAGCCTGGATGAAACGGAGGTCAACGACGCCTTCAAGCGCTTCAAGGACTTGGCCGACAAGAAGAAAGACATCTTCGATGACGACATCGTCGCCCTGGTGGATGACGAAGTGGTGCGCGTCAATGACCACATCCGCATGATTTCCCTGGAGATCATGTGCGGCACCAAACACCGGCCGCCGAAAGCCGAACTGGAGCTGCGGATAAACGGCGCGCTCAAGGCGTGTTCGGCCACCGGCGGCGGCCCCGTGGACGCCGCCTTCAACTGCGTCAAGAAGCTGTTCCCGCACGAGGCGGCGCTGAGGCTCTATCAGGTCCACGCCGTCACCGAGGGAACCGACGCCCAGGCCGTGGTGACGGTGCGTCTGGAAAATGACAATGAATCCGTCAACGGGCAGGGCGCCGACACCGACACCATGGTAGCCTCGGTCAAGGCTTATTTGAACGCGTTGAACAAATTGCTGGCCAACCAAGAAAAATCTTCGGCAAAAGCGCTTTCCGCCTAGCCTGGATGGCTTCAACTTTTTATAAAGGGGTGGAAGACCCGATCTAAAAGGAAATGCACGCCTATGTTTTCTAGACTATTCGGCTTCCTGTCCGCCGACATGGCCATCGATCTCGGGACCGCCAACACCCTTGTCTACGTTAAAGGCAGGGGGATTGTCCTTAACGAGCCCTCGGTTGTCGCCATCGCTGAAATCAAGGGCAAGAAACAGGTTCTCGCCGTCGGCGAAGAGGCCAAGCAGATGCTCGGCCGCACGCCAGGAAACATCACGGCCATCCGGCCTTTACGCGACGGCGTCATCGCCGATTTCGAAGTCGCCGAGGAGATGATCAAGTACTTCATCCGCAAGGTCCACAACCGGCGCAGCTTCGCCAGTCCCTTGATCGTGGTCTGCGTGCCGTCGGGCTCCACCGCGGTGGAGCGCCGGGCCATCCAGGAATCGGCCGAGAGCGCGGGCGCCCGGCGCGTCTTCCTGATCGAGGAACCCATGGCGGCGGCCATCGGCGCCGGCCTGCCGGTGACCGAACCCACCGGCTCCATGGTGGTGGATATCGGCGGCGGCACCACGGAGGTGGCGGTCTTATGTCTCGGCGGCATCGTCTTCGCCCGCTCGGTCAGGGTCGGCGGCGACAAAATGGACGAGGCCATCATCGGCTATATCCGCCGCAACCATAACCTTTTGGTCGGCGAAAGCAGCGCCGGGCGCATCAAGGAGGAAATCGGCTCCGCTTGGCCGCCCGATGAAGGCGACGGGCCGACCATGGAAATCAAGGGACGCGACCTGATGAACGGCGTGCCCAAGGAGCTGACCATCAGCGAGCGCCAGATCGCCGAAAGCCTGGCCGAACCGGTCAGCTCCATCATCGAGGCGGTCAAGGTGTGCCTTGAGCACACCGAGCCGGAACTGGCCGCCGATATCGTCGACAAAGGCATTGTTCTCACCGGCGGCGGCGCGCTTCTCACCAACATTGATTTCGCCTTAAGGCACGCCACCGGACTACCGGTGTCGCTGGCCGACGATCCGTTGTCGTGCGTCGTTCTCGGCACCGGCCGCGCACTTGAGGAAATGAAGAGCCTAAAAGATATTTTGACAACAATGTATTAACTTCCCGGCGTCTATTATTTAATATGATGTTCGGTGATTTAGCCACGAACGCCACCCTTTAAAGACGCCTGTTTAAGCGAAGGGAGAGCGGATTGAAGTTTCGATTGCATCCAGTTTCGCAAGTTACGGCGCCGATCAAAAGCCTGGCCCAAAGGTTCGCCCTTGTCGGATTTATCGCGCTTTCCTTCGCCATGATGCTGTCAGGCAAAGCGGACATTTCGCTGATTGAGCGTATACGCGTCCAGGCGTCCGACGCCGTCGCGCCAATCCTAGACGCCATCTCGCGCCCCGTGGCCACGGTCACTGAAATCGCGGATCAGTTGGAGGAACTCTCCCAAATTCAGGCGGAAAACACGCGCCTGAAAAAGGACAGGGCGCAGCTTTTGCAATGGCAGACCGTGGCCCGTCAACTTGAGGCCGAAAACAAGGCCCTGCGCGGCCTTCTCAAATTCTCCCCGCCGCCGAAAGCCACCTACATCACTTCCCGCGTCATCGCCAACGCCGTCGGCGCCTTCGCCCATAGCCTGCTTCTCAACGTCGGCGCGCCCGATGGCGTGAAAAAAGATCAGGCCGTCACCACCGGCAAGGGTTTGATCGGCCGCATCGCCAGCGTCGGCAACCGTTCATCATGGGTGCTGTTGATCACCGACCTCAACTCGCGCATCCCGGTTGTGATCGAATCCACGCGCACGCGCGCCATCATGGCCGGCAACAACTCGGACCGGCCGCGCCTGATTCATTTGTCGCCAGGGGCCATGGTGTCGCCCGGCGAGCGCATTATAACCTCCGGCCACGGCGGCGTTTTCCCGCCCGGGTTGGCCATTGGGACCGTTTCCTCGGTCAGCGACAGCGGTATTGAAATACAGCCCTTCAATGACCGCCGCCGCGTCGAATATGTCCGCATCCTCGATTTTGGCGATGAGAGCCTCATACGGCCCGCTCCGTTTTCTTCAAGTCCCTCATCCGCTAGGCCCTCATCCGGCAGGCCCTCATCCGCGCGGAAGGACGGGAAAAAGACTCCATGAGACCCGCTTACTGGCGTCGTATGGATGTGGCCGCGCGCCGGCTAACGCCCTTTGGGTTGACGTTGATTCTGGTTGTGCTCAATGTCGTTCCCCTGCATGTCCCGGCGCTGGCCATGGTTTTTCCCGTGCTGCCTCTCATAGCCATCTACCACTGGGCCATTTACAGGCCTGAATTGATGCCTTACTACGCGGTTTTCTTCATCGGCCTGTTGCAAGACATCCTGACCAACATGCCCATAGGGGTTAACGCTTTGGTGTTTCTCGGCGTTCATGGCGCCGTTATCTCGCAATCCCGCTTTTTCACCGGCAAGTCTTTCGCCATTGTGTGGCTGGGCTTCGCCCTTGTGGCGGCGGCCGCGACGCTGGCGAATTGGGTGTTGATCTCGGTTTACAATATGGCTCTCATCTCTCCCGGCGCGGTGTTTTTCCAATATCTTTTGACGTTGGGGTGCTTTCCGTTTTTCGCCTGGGTGTTCCTGCGCTGGCAACAAACCTTCCTGGAGCACGGTTGAGTACCGTACAGTGCAATTAACGACCCCATACGATCACTTTTCCAGTTTCCTCAGGTAGGAGGGGGGGCGCCAGCGATGCTATAGCATCGTCAAGCGCTCCCGACGCCCCGAGGGGACTGGAAAAGCGACCCTTAAGGGCGGTCTTCCAAGGCTTCCGACCTTCGTATGGGGTCGTTAATTGCACTGTACGGTACTAGCATGCTCAGGGACAGCGACCGCCACAAACTTTTCAGCCGCCGCGCCACCATGTTGGCGGGAGGCAAAATGTTGCTGCTGTCTGCGCTCGTGGGCCGCATGTATTACCTGCAAGTCATCGATTCCAAACGCTACGCGACGCTGGCCGAGGAGAACCGCATCAGTCTAAGGCTGCTTCCGCCGCCCCGCGGCTCCATCATCGACCGTTTCGGCAAGCCAATGGCGGTCAACCGGCAGAACTACCGGGTGGTGATGAACGCCGAGAGCGTCCAGGACGCCGAAAGAATGCTGGACGTGCTTGGCGACATCATCAAAATCGGCGGCGGCGAGCGGCGGCGGATTCTCCGGGAATTCCAGCACAAGCGCAGTTTCGTGCCCGTCACCTTGCGCGAGAACCTGAATTGGGACGAAGTCGCGCGCGTAGAAGTCAACGCCCCGGACTTGCCCGGCGTAACCATCGACGTCGGCCAAAGCCGCTATTACCCAAACGCTTACGAGACGGCGCATATCCTGGGGTACGTGGCCGCCGTTTCCGGTAAGGAGAGGCGCGGCGATCCCTTGTTGGAGCTTCCGGGTTTTCGCGTCGGCAAAACCGGCATTGAGAAAACCCACGATTTGGCGCTGCGCGGCGCCGGCGGCCGCTCCCAGGTGGAAGTCAACGCCTTGGGAAGGGTGATCCGCGAATTGGAGCGCCTGGAAGGCCTGCCCGGCGCCGAGGTCGGCCTGACCATCGATCTTGGCCTTCAAACCATGGTCAGCCGGCGCTTGAAAGGGAAAAGCGCGGCCGTGGTGGTTCTCGATACGCATAACGGCGACGTCTTGGCCATGGTCTCAACGCCCAGCTTCGATCCCAACGCCTTCAACAAGGGATTCAGCGCCGAGGAATGGAAAAACCTGATTTCCGACAGCCGGGCGCCGCTGACCAATAAAACAATTAGCGGTCTTTATTCTCCCGGCTCCACATTCAAGATGGTGGTGGCGCTGGCGGCGCTGGAAAAGAAAGCCATCACCCCCATGAGCGAATTCTTTTGCAAGGGATACCTCAAACTGGGAGAGGACAAGTTCTACTGCTGGAAAGAGGGCGGCCATGGCGTCGTTGCTTTGGAAAAGGGCATTCGGGAATCCTGCGACGTGTTTTTCTATGAGACCGCCTTGCGCACCGGCATTGACCGCATCGCCCTCATGGCCCGGCGCTTGGGATTTGGACGGGTTCTCGGCATCGATCTGCCGGGCGAACAGCCGGGACTGATGCCGTCGCGCGGCTGGAAGATGTCCACCCTGGGGTCGCAATGGATGCAGGCGGAGACCATGCTGGCCGGCATAGGCCAGGGCTACATGCTGGCGACGCCGCTGCAAATGGCGGTTATGACGGCGCAACTGGTCAACGGCGGCTTGCGGATCAAGCCGCGCCTGACCCGCGATATCAAATCCCCCTTTCCAACCATGGAGGAACCGCCCTTTGAGCAGACAAAGCTGGATATTGACCCCTTGCATCTAACGTTGATCCGCAACGCCATGCACGCCGTCGTCAACCACCCCACGGGCACCGCCTACAAAGCGCGCATCGACAAACCCGGATATGAAATGGGCGGCAAGACGGGAACCGTGCAGGTTCGCCGCATCAGTGAAGAGGAGCGCGAAAAGGGCGTGATCAAGAACAAGGAACTGCCGTGGAAGGAAAGGGATCATGCGCTGTTCGTCGGCTACGCGCCCATAAAGAATCCCCGATACGCGGTTTCAGTGGTGGTGGAGCATGGCGGCGGCGGAGCCTACGTCGCGGCGCCGATCGCGCGGGACATCCTGCTTGAGGCCCAACGGCGCAAATCGGCGAGGCGGGGGATGAAACGCCCCACGAAACGCCCCGCGAAACGCCCCACGAAACGCCTCTGGGGCGAAGGGTAGGCCTCTGAGATGAAGGAACAAGGCCTGCATAAGACCGAACTCACGCTCAAGCAGAAACTGTGGCAGATTCAATGGTTCCTGGTGCTGTTGCTGTTCACCGCCGCCAGCGTCGGATTCGCCATGCTTTATTCCGCCGGCGGCGAGACGGCGGGAACCGGCAGCCTGAATCCCTGGGCGTCGCGCCAGATGATCCGTTTCGGGCTCGGAGTCGTTATGATGCTGACGGTGGCGGTCTTGGACATCCGCCTATGGCTGCGTCACGCCTATGCGCTTTATCTGGCGACGTTCGTCATGCTCGTGGTCATTGAATTGGGCGGATTCGTGGGAACGGGCGCCCATCGCTGGATCAATTTCGGCGTCGTCAACATACAGCCTTCGGAACTGATGAAATTCACCATGGTGTTGGCGTTGGCCCGCTATTTTCATGGCGGCAGCATTGACGACATTTCCAGGCCCCTCTTCCTGCTTCCCCCGCTTCTGCTGGTGGCGGCGCCTTCGGCGCTGGTGCTGCGCCAACCGGATTTGGGAACCACGGTGATGCTGATCATCGCCGGCGGCGTTATTTTCTTCCTCGCCGGGGTGAAGCTGTGGAAATTCGGCGCGCTGGCGCTGGCGGCCCTTGTTTCCGCTCCCATCGCCTGGCATTTCCTTAGGGACTACCAGAAAAACCGCGTCTTGACGTTTCTCGATCCTGAACGCGATCCCCTTGGCGCCGGCTACCACATTATCCAGTCAAAGATCGCCCTTGGCTCCGGCGGTCTTTTCGGAAAGGGTTTCATGCTTGGCTCTCAGAGCCACCTGAAATTCCTGCCCGAGAAACAAACCGACTTCATTTTCACCATGTTGTCCGAGGAATTCGGCCTGATGGGCGGCCTTGGCCTGCTTGGCCTTTACAGCCTGATTCTGGTTTACGGCTTCGCCATCTCGCTACGCTGCCGCAACCAGTTCGGCCGCCTGGTGGGTCTCGGCGTCACCACCACTTTTTTTCTGTACATGTTCATCAACATCGCCATGGTGATCGGCCTGATCCCGGTTGTCGGAGCGCCGTTGCCGCTGGTTTCTTACGGCGGAACGGCGATGGTGTCGATGCTTTTCGGGTTCGGCCTGCTGCTTGGCGTCTATATTCACAGGGACACGCAGATCGGACGGCGCGGCTCCGGCGAGGAGCTCTAGAACATATCGACAAAAGCCCATGACTTTGCTAAGGCTTCGCCTCCCTTAAGGGCGCATAGCTCAGTTGGCAGAGCAGCTGACTCTTAATCAGCGGGTCGTAGGTTCGAGTCCTACTGCGCCCACCAATAAAATCAACGCCCTAGCCGGAAACGTCTGGGGCGTTTTTTGTTCCTTGGCAACACCTGAGGTAACAAGCAGATGTTATTTGCTCAGGCCGTCGCCCGCGAGGTCCGGGTGGCGGGGAACACGACGGTGACCGTGGTCCCGGTCTTGATGGCGCTGTCGATTTCGAGGCGCCCGCCGTGCAAATCTATCAGGGATTTGCAGATCGGCAGCCCGAGCCCCGTTCCGCCATGGTGACGGGACATGATGTCGGCGACCTGCCCGAAGGGCTCCAGAATCTTCGGAATATCCTCGGCGGCGATGCCGATGCCGGTGTCGGTGATCGAGATGCCGATCTCGTCCTTGTCGTTGAGCCCAATGGAAATCACCACCTTCCCGCCCGGCGGCGTAAACTTGACCGCGTTGGCCAGCAGGTTGAGGACGATCTGCTTGACCTGGCGTTCGTCGGCCAGCAGTTTCGGAATATCCTTGCTCTTTTTCAACTCGACCGTGACGTCGGCCTGTCTGGCGCGCTGCGAAACCATCGAGCAACAAGCCGTCAACATGTTATGGTGGTCGATTTCGATTTCTTCGACGGTCACTTCGCCAGCCTCGATCTTCGAGATATCCAGGATGTCGGTGATGATTTCCAGAAGGTGGGCGCCCGACTCGTTGATGTTTTTGGAATATTCCAGGTAGCGCTCATCGGCGTGCGGACCGAACATCTCGCTGGACAGTATGCTGGAAAAGCCGAGAATGGAGTTGAGCGGCGTTCGGAATTCGTGGCTCATATTGGCCAGAAAATCGGTTTTCGCCCGGTTGGCTTGCTGCGCCTCGAACAGGGCTTGAAGGCGCTCCGATTCGACCCGTTGACGATTCAGTTCTGACTCCGCCCGGTTGGCCATAATGCGCAGAAGATCGTGAATCACGCCAATGTGCTCCTCCGGGCCGCGGAACATAATGGCGATGACGCCCGTCACCTTCTGTTGGGGATCAAGCAGCGGTATGCCGACATAGCTTTCGATATTCCAGTCCTTGAGGATGGGATCGCCGGGAAACATATCCTGCGCCCCGCTCGCATAAACGCAGTCCTTGCCGGTAGCCACCTTTTCGTACGGCGTGCCGGCGATGGCGTACGTCGTATTTGGCGCCTCGGCGCCGTCCACGAAGAGCGAGAGCGTGCGGATATGCGCGTCGTCGTCCGGCGGCGATTCGCCAACCAGCGCGATATCGGCCCCCGAAATCTCAACCAGGTTGCCGATCAGTTGGCGGAACGTATCCTCGCCGTCGATCCTTGATACGGCTTCGGCCAGACGGGTCAACTTGTTTAGGGAATCGGCGATGGCGTCAGCCATGGAATTGAAGTTTTTCCGCAGGATCTCGAATTCCTCCGGCGCGTGTTTGCTGATGACGCCGACCCGGGCCGACCGCTCGCCGGCGGCCATCCGGCGGGCGGCGTTGACGACAGCCAGCACCGGCTTGGCCAGATAACCCGTCAGGAACCAGCCGAGCACGGCCGCCACCAAGACGCCGGCGACGATCACGCTCAGCGCATAGAGACGGATTTCGTTCGCCCGTTTTTTCAGCTCGTCGAAGGGCTGGGGAATCATCACGCCCCAACCCGGCCCCGGCACGAACGTATAGCCGGCGATTACGTCGGCCTTCATTGCCGGGGTGTAGAAAATCATCACCCCGGTTTTCCCGCTGATCATGTTCTTGACCGGCCCGAGGGCGGTCATGTCCTTCATGGCGCGGCGCCAGCTGGGCAGCGGGTGCGCCATCGCCTTGCCGGTCTGATCGACGATGGCGGCATGTCCGCGCTTGCCAAACGTAATTGCTTTACCGATTTCGACGATATAGTCGGTGGTGACGGCCCCGATGGCCAGCTTGCCGTCGACGATCCAGACCACATAAAGGGTCGGATTTCCCTCCGGTCCCGGCATAACGCCCGAAAAGACGACCTTATCCGGAGACGCGATTTTCTTGAGAGCCTTGAAGCGTTCCTCCGGCACACGATCCGGGCAGGGATAGACTTGGTTTTTCAGGGTATGGAGAACCCGCCCGTCCTCCAGGGCCGCAATGCAGATATGGCGGAACCGGAGGTTCTTGAGCAAGGCGTTCGCCCCGTGGACTTCGACGCCCCGGGCAGTGTTGGCGGCAAGCAATTTAAATACCGCCCGGACGTCCTGTTCATAGCGCTCCAGCGCGGCGCCGATGTTCCGCGCCAGCAAAAGGTGGCGTTCCGACACATCGGCGATCGCGTTATCAAGCGCCCGGGAATACGGCCAGAATCCGAACAAAACAACCGGAACCAGCGAAGCGAGCGCCAGTGACAAAAACAGAAGGTAGCGCAACTTCATCGTTTTACGTATCTTTTCAAGGTCGGCGCCTGGGGCCTGTTTTTTTCAGGCGGGGCCAAAATCAGGCCGCCCATTTTCCTCGTATTCGCCGCCGAAAGATGGCGCCGCCATAGCTGAGCGAATGCGCCCCTGATGCGCCGGGCGGACCCGCCGCCGATAGGCGTCCCAGTCATGAAGAAACGCGTTTGTTCCCGACAAACCAACGAATCCGGAAACTCCCTCTTCGCGACGCCCCGACCGCAATACCGCCATCATTTATCATCCGGCGTTTCCAAAATAACCTTCAGATTGACGCCAACCATATCAATATACCACCATCATTGGAACTGTTTTCCCTCGGCGGCCGTCCGTTAGCCCGATTTTGGCGAGTTGGCCGAGTCCGGAAGCCCGCTCGGCCCATTTTATCATCATCCAGACGCGCCTTCGCCATCGGCTCATCTCATCGCGGCCTTGCTTTTTTGCTCCATCAAGGGGGCCTTATTTCTAGGACAAAATGTGTATGCTATATGCGCCAATGATTATGAAAAAATCGCCATGAGCGTGGACCCCAAGCCCCCGCAACTAGAGCATTTCCGGACCAAATTGACCCATTCCGTCAGAGCAATTTTGGTTCATGGCAAGGAAAGGGCCGCCAGGCGTAGTTCGTCTACGGCCAAGGCGCTTGACGCAGCCATGGGCCGAAAGGGCCTGTCGGAATGGGTCAATTTGGTCCGGAAATGCTCTAACGTCCGGCATGGGCAAGGCGGCGGTGCTGCCCGACGAGTTTCGGGGCCGGAACCGGGGCGCCCTCGCCGCGCCGGTCCTTCTGATGGTGGCCGAGAACGACACGGGGTCCCGGCGCACCCGGGGCATGAACACCCTTTGAGGGAAGCCGCAAGCTGGCCCAGGCCCTTAAGGGCGCGGACCGGGACGTTCGTTACATTGAATACCCGTCCTACGGCTCGGACGGCCACGCCATGTTTTTCGAAGTGGGCGCCTATTGGAAGGACATCATGGCTTTCCTGAATCAACGCCTTTAGGGAATGCTTATTTAGCTTGCTCCGGCTCGGTTTCGACCAAGCCGGCGACCAGGGCCAGCAGCGGCGGGATGATGGCCAGGGTCAGCAGCGCCGACAGGGTCAGCCCGCCCACCACCACCGAGCCCAATCCGCGGTAGAGCTCCGATCCGGCGCCGGGAAAGGCGACCAGCGGCAACATGCCGAAGATGCTGGTCATGGTCGACATGAAGATGGGCCGGATACGGTTCCTGACGGCGTCGACAATGGAGTCCTCGAAGCTCATGCCGTCCTTGTGCAAATGATGCAGCGTCTGGTGCACCAGCAGGATGGCGTTGTTGACGACGATGCCCACCAGGATGACGAAGCCGAGCATGGTCAGCATGTCCAGTTGGTGAAAGGTGAACAGGTTGAGCACCGCCAAGCCGCCGACGCCCCCGGCGGTGGCCAGCGGCACCGAAAGAATAATGATGAACGGATAGACGAAGCTCTCGAACAGCACCGCCATCACCAGATAAACGATGGCGATGGCCAAGACCAGATCCATCATCAGGTGATCCCAGGCCTCGGTCAATTTGTCCGCCGTTCCCGAAAGCTGCAACTTGACGCCGTCGGGCAAGCCGCCGGCCTTCAGCTTGTCCATGACTTGGCCTTGCAAAATCTCCATGGCCGACTCAAGCGGGATTTGAGGGGATGGCCGCACCTCCAGGGTGACGGTCCGTTCGCGCTCCAGGTGGCGGATTTCGGTGGGACCGGAGGTGACGACGACTTTGGCCAGCGAACTCACCGGAAGAATCAAGCCCGAGCGGGTGACGATGGGCAGATTGTTGATGCCTTGGGTCTCGTTGATTTTTTTTTGGTTGCCCTTGAGGGTGAGGTCGATGCGCTTGCCGTCGACGGTGATCTCGGCGACGCGCAGGCCGTCGTTGAAGGCGTCCAGGGTCTGGCTGAACTCGCGCGCCGTCACGCCGTTGTCGGTCAAGAGCAGGGAATCCGGGTAAATCCGCACCTCCGGCGCACC
The DNA here is from genome assembly GCA_913053795.1 of uncultured Rhodospirillales bacterium. Classification (GTDB taxonomy): domain Bacteria; phylum Pseudomonadota; class Alphaproteobacteria; order Rhodospirillales; family 2-02-FULL-58-16; genus CAJXGZ01. The sequence goes on from CAJXGZ010000030.1 coordinate 12,094, forward strand.
CAGTTCCAAACCCGGTTTGGGGCGAAGCTGGTTGCCCTCTTGCCTGGGCAGCAGGCCGCTGATCATGCCGGTGGCCTTCAAGGCCACGTCCAGGACCACCTCGAGATCAGGACCGATGATGTCCAGGTTGATGGAGCGCCCGCCGCCGATGGCGCGGCCGAACAGGGACGGCTGGGAGACGAAGCCAAAGGTGCCGGGCTCGCGGAACACCGGCTCCTGAAGCAGCGGGATCAGCTCGCCGGCGCGTTGGGGGTCCTCGGCCACCGCGCCGACGAAGGTGGTGGCCCGCCGGGCGACGAAAAAGAAAAGCCGCATTTTCGGCGATTCGTCCTCAGCCGAGCGAGGCCCCCTTTCGCTCACCCAATGGGGGCGTATGGCGTTCTCCACGTCCTTGGCGATTTTGGTGGTGGTGTCCAGGTTATAGCCCGGCGGCGGCAGCACCACGCCAATGACCAGATTGCGGTTGCCCTCGGGCAAGTACTCCAGCTTGGGCAGGAACAGATAGGTGGCCAGCGCCGTCACGCCGCAGATGCCGACCACCACCCCCAGCGCCATGGTCTTCTTGCGGACCACCTGCTGGGTGTAGGCGACGGCCATGCGCTTGAACCAGCGGGCGAAATCATCAATTACCAGAAGCTTTCCGGGCAGGTTTAGGGACTTCTTTTTTTCCAAAAGCCGGTTGGACAGCGCCGGTATCGCCTGGGGAAGGCGGGCGGCGGCCATGCCTTTGAACCACTGGACGAAACGCCAGCGGGCGAAATAATCGATTCCTGGAAGCTTTCCGGACAGGTTAAGGGTCGGCGTTTTTTTCAAAAGCCGGTTGGCCAGCGCCGGGATCACCGTCGCGGCGATGATCAGGGACAGGGTCACGGAGACCGAGATGGCGACGGCGATATCACGGAAAAGCTGGCCGACCTCCAGCTTCATCAACAGTACCGGCGCGAACACCAGCACCGTGGTCAAGGCCGACACCATCACCGCGCCCCACACCTGGCGCGTTCCCTGATAGGCGGCCTCGTGCGCCGGAACGCCCTTTTGGCGCAAGCGGTATATGTTCTCGAGCACGACGATTGCGGCGTCCACCACCATGCCGACGGCGAAAGCGATGCCGGCCAGGGAAATGACGTTGATGGAGCGGCCCATGGCCGCCATGGCGACGAACGACCCCACCACCGACACCGGAATGGCGATCGAGATAATCAAGGTGGCGGCGCCCGACCTCAGGAAAAGCAGCAGGATAAAGGCGGCCAACAATCCGCCGACAACGATGTTTTGCTGCACCAGATCGATGGCCGAGTCGATATAGACGGTTTCGTCGTAGACCTGTTTCAGAGTGAGGCGCTCGGCGGGCAGAACGTTCCGGTTGATCTCGGCGACCTCATGGCGGACGCCTTTCATGGTCTCGATGACGTTGGCCCCGGTCTCGCGCACGGCGTTGAAGGCGATGGCCGACTCGCCGAGGATGCGGATAATCGCCTCCGGATCCTTGTAGCCGAACTTGACCTCGGCGATGTCGCCGATGGCGACGCGGGCGACGCGGCCCGACTGATCGTCTTTAATGCTTCTGACGATCACCGCGCGGACCTGCTCGAGGGTTGAGAATTCGCCCTCGGTGCGCACCACGTAGCGGCGCTTGCCCTCCTCCACTTCACCGGCGGAAACGGAAGAATTGGCGGCGCGCAGGGCATCCACCACCTGGGACACGGTCAGGCGGTAGCGCGCCATCAGATTGGGATCGACGATCACCTCCATCTGGCGTTCGCTGCCGCCATAGATGTTGACGCGGGAGACCCCGGGCACCCGCTCTATGCGCTCTTTGACGGCGTCCTCGACGAAATCGCCGTAGGTGTGGATGTCGCGTTCGTTGCCTTCCATGCGGGTCAGGGT
>CAJXGZ010000031.1 GCA_913053795.1 uncultured Rhodospirillales bacterium
GCGGCAGTCCATGCGGTTCAGCAAGGATGGCAATTGGGGACGATTGCGCCAAGAATGCAGGATTTGCCGCCTTTGCTGGTCGCCGCCGAGCGGGTGGCGGCCACCGTCTCGCAAGGAGTCCACGGACGGCGGAGAGTCGGGCAGGGCGAGACGTTCTGGCAGTTCCGCCGCTACCAGCCGGGAGATTCGGCCCAGGCCATAGATTGGCGCCAATCGGCCAAGTCGCAACCCGTTTACGTGCGCGAGAACGAATGGGAGGCGGCCGAGAGCGTTTGGCTGTGGCGTGACGAGTCGCCGTCCATGCTGTATCGCTCCCGGAAACCCACGCCAAGGAAGGCGGAGTGCGCCGCTTTGCTGTTGTTGGCGCTGGCCTCGTTGCTGGTAAAGGGCGGCGAACGCGTGGCCCTGCTCGGCTCGGGTCGGGCTCCGGCCTCCGGTCACGCTTTTCTTAGCCGCCTGGCCACCGCCGTTGAGGAGGCCCTTGAACCCGAAGAAGGGCGCAAGGCCTCCGCCAGTCTGCCTGCTTTCGAATTATTGCCCCGTCACGCCCGCGTTGTTCTTATCGGCGATTTCTTGCCGCCGTTGGAGGAGGTTGAGGCCGCCGTCGCCGCCTTTTCCGGTTTGGGCGCGCGCGGCCACCTGATGCAGGTCCTGGATCCGGCGGAGGAAACTTTGCCGTTTTCCGGCAGGGTGCGCTTTCGCGGCATGGAGAACGAAGGGGACGTCCTGATCCCCAGGGTCGAGAGCCTGCGCGGCGATTATCAAAACGCCGTCGCCCGCCACCATGACGGGCTGGCGGCGGTGGCCCGCGCGGCGGGATGGAGCTTCGCCGCCCACCGCACGGACCGGCCGCCGGAGATGGCGCTGCTCGCCCTCTATATGGCTCTATCGGAACCATTCTGATGGTGTCGTTTGGCGCATTGTCTTTCGCCCAGCCCTTGGCGCTTGCGGCGTTGCTCTTGTTGCCGTCCCTTTGGCTGCTGCTGCGCTTGACGCCTCCGGCGCCGCTTATGGCGCGCTTTCCGCCGGTGCGCTTGCTCGCCAAGCTGATGCGGCGGGATGAAAGCCCGGCGAAAGCGCCGTTATGGATGCTGATCTTGCGGCTGTTTCTGGCGGCGGCGTTGATTATTGGATTCGCTCATCCGCTGCTTAACGCCACCACCGTGCTCAGGGGTCAGGGACCCGTGTTTCTTATTATTGACGACGGATGGGCCGCCGCCGTGAATTGGCGCGGACGCCAAGCAATTATCAAAGCGCTCGTCGATCAAGCCGCGCGCGAGGACCGCGCGGTGGTTGTCGTCACCACAGCCCCCTCAAATGAAGGCGGCGGCGTTCCAAAGCCAAAAATTATGCGCGCGAGAGAGGCCGGAAAATTGCTTGCGGCCCTGCAGCCCAAGCCCTGGCCAACCGACCGCAAGGCGGCGTTGGAGTCCTTAATCGCGCAAGCCTTTAGTCAACCGGGTCATGTGGCTTGGCTTAGCGACGGGCTTGAAGAAGGCGGGCCTGAGAAATTTATCGCCCCCCTGCAAACCCTTGGCACAATGACCGTGTTCGCCGAACCGCCGGACAGGACCGCCATGGTTTTGATGGAGCCCCAATCCGAAGGCGCGGCGCTCGCCGTTTTCGCCGCCCGCGCCCAGCCCGGATTGGCGGACGTGCGGCGCCTGATCGCCTTTGACGATCAGGGCCGCCTGCTCGGAAGCGCCGGTCTTGTTTTCGCGCGCGGCGAAAAAACAGCCCAAGCGCGGCTCGAATTGCCGGCGGAATTGCGCAACAGATTAACGCGGCTTGAGATCGAGGATGAAAATACCGCAGCCGCGGTAATTTTGCTGGACGAACGCTGGCGGCGGCGCCCCGTGGGTCTGGTTTCGACCGCGGAGGCGGGCGGGGGAAAGCCATTGCTGAACGGCCTGTACTATATTGAGCGCGCCCTCGCCCCCTTTGCCGAAATCCGCCGAGGCAAGCTCGATGAGCTGCTGCAGCGGGAGCTTTCCGTATTGATTCTTGACGACCCCGGGCGACTGGAGGAAGCCGGGCTGAAAAAACTTGAGAACTGGATCGATGGAGGCGGCGTCGTTATCCGCTTCGCCGGACCCAGGCTGGCCCGATCTCAAGGCGGCTTGCTGCCGGTAAAGCTGCGTCTTGGCGACCGCTCTATCGGCGGCGCCATGTCGTGGAGCAAACCCGTGGCTTTGGCGCCTTTTCGCGAGGATAGTCCTTTCTTTGGCTTGGCCGTTCCCGATGACGTCAGGATTAGGCGGCAAGTGCTGGCGCGGCCCTCGCCCGGCCTGGCGTCCAAAATTTGGGCGCGCCTTAGCGACGGCACGCCGCTGGTGACCGCTGAGAGACGCGGCGCGGGGCGGCTTATACTGGTTCACGCCACCGCCAGCCCGGCATGGTCCAACCTGCCCCTTTCCGGCCTGTTCGTACAGATGCTGCGCCGCATTGTGGGGCTCAGTCAGGGCGTGTACGCCAAGCCCGGCGGCGGCGCGCTAGAGCCTTTGAAAACGTTGGATGGATTTGGGCGTCTGGGCGCGCCGCCGGCGGGCGCTCTTTCCGTCGCGCCGGGCGCCCTCAGTGAAACGGCTCCGGGGCCCCGCCATCCGCCTGGATATTACGGCGCTGAAAACCAAGATAGCGTTAGCGCCCGGCGGGCCTTGAATCTTGCCGGGAGTTTGCCCCAACCTCGGCTTTTTCACAGCCCTGGGGTCGAGCGTTTGAGCTACGCCGCTTCCAGGGAAACCGACCTCAAACCTGTGCTGCTGACCTTGGCGCTGTTATTGATGGTGGTCGACTTGGCCGCCAGTTTGTTCCTGCGCGGCCTGCTGCGCCCGGGCTTGGCGGCGCCGGCTGTGGCGGCGATGATCCTGGCTGGGGGAGCAATGGAAACTTTCGCCGCCGAAGACGCCGCGCGCGCCGCCACCCTGGAAACCCGCCTCGCTTACTTGATTACCGGCGACGCGCGCGTCGATGAGGTCAGCCGCGCCGGCCTGTGGGGCTTGGGCGTTGTCGTTAACCGCCGAACCACGGCGGAATTGGGCGAACCCCTTGGCGTCAATCCTGAAAACGATGAACTGAGCTTTTTCCCGTTAATCTATTGGCCCGCCGCGCCCGGCGGGCCGTCTCTATCGGCAAAGGCCGCGGCCAACCTCAACGCCTATCTTCGCAATGGCGGAGCCATCGTCTTTGACGCCCGCGACACGGATCGCGACTTTAGGGAAATCGCCGCCAGGCTGGATATTCCAGCCCTGGAGCCCTTAACCTTCAATCATGTTTTAACGCGCTCTTTCTATCTTTTACGAGAATTTCCGGGGCGCCTGAAGGGCGGCGACATATGGGTCGAACGCGCCGGCGGAAGGATCAACGACGGCGTTTCCACGATTATCGCCGGCAGGCATGACTGGGCCGGGGCCTGGGCCATGGACGACGCGCTACGCCCCCTGTACGCGGTTTCTCCGGGCGGCGAAAAACAACGCGAAGCGGCCTACAGGTTTGGCGTCAACCTGGTGATGTACGCCCTCACCGGCAACTACAAGGCGGATCAAATTCACCTGCCGGCGATCCTTGAAAGGCTGGGCCAATAGTGGAGGCAAGCGCCGTCAGTTTTAATCCTTTGCTTCCTTGGCCCTTCATCGCCGCCGGCCTCGCGGCCGCTTTTGCGCTGCTCGTCTTGACGGCGTTGCGCCGCGGCAAAGGCGTTGTCGCGCGCGGCGCGGCGCTGGCTTTGTTGGCGCTGGCTTTGCTCAATCCGCGCGTTGTCAGCGAGACCCGCGAAAAGCAGCCGGACGTCGCGCATATCGTGGTCGATCAGTCAACCAGCCAGAGCGTCGGCGCGCGCCGGGAGCGGAGCGAAGCCGCGCTTGCCGCCGTTACCGCCGCCCTATCCCGCTTCGAGGGCCTTGAGGTCAAGGTTGCGCGCTCCAGGAAAGGCGGCGGCACAAGCCTTTTCGCCACGCTTGAGAGCGCCGCCGCCGGAACCCCGGCGGAGCGCTTCGCCGGCGCCGTGCTGATAACCGACGGACAAGTCCACGACGCGCCCGCCACCCTTGTGGGCCCCCTGCATGTCCTGCTCAGCGGCGAACGCGGCGAGATCGACCGGCGCATCATTATTGAAAAGGCGCCCAGTTACGGCATTGCCGGAAAGTCCGTCACCCTCGTTTACCGCATCGAGGACCGCTTTAGCGGCGCCAAGGAGAAGACGGCGCGGGTCCGCATTGACATTGACGGCGAGGAAGCGGAAACCAGCCAGGTCGCCATCGGCCAAAGCCAACGCTTCACCTTCACCCTTAACCACGCCGGCAAGACGGTTGTTGAGTTGACGGCGGACCCCCGCGAAGGCGAACTCTCGACGCTTAACAACCGCGCCGCGGTCGCCGTCAACGGGGTGCGCGACCGGCTCAAGGTGCTGCTGGTTTCGGGCCAGCCCCACTTGGGCGAGCGCGCCTGGCGCAACCTCCTCAAGTCGGACCCGGCGGTGGACCTGATCCACTTCACCATCCTCAGGACCACGGACAAAGACGACTTTACGCCGCTCCGCGAGCTTTCCCTGATCGTCTTTCCCATCAAGGAGTTGTTCGACGTCAAGCTTCAAGATTTCGATCTCATCGTCTTCGACCGCTATGTTTTGCGGGGCGTCCTGCCCCTTCAATATTGGAGCAACATCAAGAACTTCCTTTTGAAGGGCGGCGCCATTCTGTTGGCGTCCGGACCTGAATTCGCCGGGCCGCGAAGCTTGTTCAGGACCGATCTGGGCCAGGTCATGCCGGCCAAGCCGACGGGCCGGATCATGAAGAAAGGCTTTACCCCCGAGCTCACCGAAGCCGGACGCCGCCACCCGGTCACCGCCGGACTTCGCCCCCCCTGGGGCCGCTGGTTCCGGCAGGTGCTGGTGGAGACCAGCGGCGGCGTCGCTCTGCTGCAAGGCCCCGGCGACAACCCCCTGCTGGTCCTGCAAAGGGTGGGCGAGGGCCGCATCGCGCAAATGATGAGCGATCACATCTGGCTCTGGGCCCGGGGCTTCGAGGGCGGCGGCCCCCACGGCGAGCTCATGCGCCGCATCGCCCACTGGCTGATGAAGGAGCCGGACCTGGAGGAGGAAAGCCTCAAGGCCGACGTCAAGGACGGACGGCTCATCATTCAGCGCCGCAGCCTTTCTTCCGTAACGCCCGAAGTCACCCTCACCTCCCCCTCCGGCGAAACGTTTAAATTGAGCCTGGAGGAAAACGAAAACGGCCTGGCCACGGCTGAGGCGGCGGCGGACGAGTTGGGCCTTTACCGGGTCAGCGACGGCGCCAAGACGGCGCTCGCCGCCGCCGGCGCCCTGAACCCCCGGGAGTACGCGGACCTGCGCGCCACCGAGGAAATTCTGGCCCCCATCGCCAAGGCCAGCGGCGGCGGCGTCTCCTGGATCGCCGAGGGCCTTCCCGATTTCCGGCGCGTCCGCCCGGGGCGCGGCACCGCCGGGCGCGGATGGATCGGTTTCAGGGAAAACCGCTCCTACGTGGTTACGGGCATGACGCAAACGCCCCTTTTTCCGGGCCTGTTGGTCCTGTCCCTGGTCCTCATCGCCCTCGCCCTGGCGTGGCGGCGGGAAGGAAAATAGAAGACGTCCGCGCGACGGCGCACTATATGTACCCACATGGAACGCAGAAAAGTCGCCCGTCCGCATTTGGAAATTCCCGCCGCGCTTGACCTCGGCGAGGTCCGGCAATGGAACCCCTACGGCGCCTACCCCTACGAGCTCAAAATGAAGCGCAAGGAGTACGAAAGCCGCAAAAAGGAGTTGCAGATCGAGCTGCTCAAGCTCCAGCGCTGGGTCAAGGACGCCGGTAAAAAGATCGTCGCCCTGTTCGAAGGCCGCGACGCCGCCGGCAAGGGCGGAACCATCAAGCGCTTCATGGAGCACCTGAACCCCCGCGGCGCCCGGGTGGTGGCGCTGGAGAAGCCGACCGAGGCGGAGCGCGGCCAATGGTACTACCAGCGCTATATCCGCCACCTGCCCACGGTGGGCGAGATCGTGCTCTTCGACCGCTCCTGGTACAACCGCGCCGGCGTCGAGCGGGTGATGGCGTTCTGCGAGCAAAGCGAATACCTGTCGTTCCTGGAGCAGGCCCCGGAATTCGAGCGGCTGCTCACCGAAAGCGCGGACTATATGTTCAAGTACTGGTTCTCGGTCAGCCGCGAGGAGCAGCTGCGGCGCTTCGACTCCCGCCGCAAGGACCCGCTCAAGCAGTGGAAGCTGAGTTCCGTGGACGTGGAATCCCTCGGCAAGTGGGACGATTACACCGAGGCCAAGGAAGCCATGTTCCGCCATACCCACACCCTGGACGCCCCATGGACGGTGGTCCGCTCGGACGATAAGAAGCGGGCCCGCATCAACTGCATGCTGGATTTTCTCAACTGCCTCCCCTATCCGGACAAGAACGACAAGGTGGTTGTCGCCCCGGACCCATTGATTGCGGGCTCCCCGGATGTTCCGCCGGAAACGGCGCCGGACGCGGTGGACGAAAAAAGTTAGAATCCGCCCCCGCTTCGGGGTAGGATTTAAAGGCAGCCCAACACAATCAACGACGGGAGCCCGCCAATGCCTTTCGCCAAATTCGACGCCGACGGAAACGTGCTCGCCCTTTTCCGCAAGAAGGTGGAGGACGATCTCGTTGAAGTGCAAAACAACGATCCCATCCTCAGCACGTTTCTGCGCGCGCAGCTGGTCGAAGCCGCCATCAACAAAAGCTTCATCGAATCCGACTTAAGCCTCGTTAGGGTTATTGAGGACTTGATCGACGTGCTTATCGAACGGGGCGCCTTCCGCTTCACCGACCTGCCCGAAATGGCCCAGGAGAAACTCCTGAAACGCCGGGGCCTGAGAAAAGAGTTCGCCTACATGGCGACGCTTTTCGCCACGGACGAGGACGAAGACGACGAATTCATCAACATCGACGCGGACGCCGAGGCGGACAGCGACGGCTTGCTGTAGGACCAAAAAAACACTTTTTGCACGGTTTCTTATCTTCTCCGCGACTACTGGTGCGCTTCTAACCTGAGTTCACCCTGCCCCTCTTAATGGCCCTTTACGCCCCCTCGTCTGGGTTTTGCGCCAGCTTGACCAATCGACCGTCTTGGTTTCACACGCTTCGAGCCGAAAGTCATCTCCCGCACGGTCCATGAAAACAACGAGATTGACGCCGCCATACCGTGCGCTTGGGACCAGCAGGCCGTCAAAATCCAGAAAATGGGCGGCGGAGGCGATGGCTTGGGTGGCCGTGTAATCAAAGCCGTCATATTTGGCGGCGTTCACGCCCAATTGGGACAGCCGCGACAAATCAGCCAAGCGCAGCGTTCGCGCCAATTGCAGACGCAGGCGATGAATTTCGTGTTCCATGCGGCTCGGCCAAACGGGCTCCAAGGACAAGCGAAACCCGGCCTCCGCCAAGGCGCCTTCAGGCTCCAAGGACGTATAGAGGACCTCGAATTCGCCGGGAGGACTCCAGCGGCCATCAGCGACCGATCCTTTCGCAACGTCCCACCCTTTTCTCGCAACCCGCCAGACATCGCCGTCAAAGGGCGCGGGACCGATCTCTTCAAGCGCGTCGAGTATAGCCCGGTCATGAACGCGACCCCACCCCTTCATGATTATGTATAGGCTCCGTCCTCAAGGCTTTCGATCACCGCCAGAACCTCATCGGCCCTGCCATCGTGAATAAGATCAATGGCCCGTTCATCGTTGAGCAAGCGATGCCTCGAATAAAGCCATATACGAGTCTCATCGGGCGCATAGAAATCCGCCAACCGGTCCACCACGTAGCGGAGGTCGGAAATCAGAAGCTGCGTCTTTGGATGGGGAAACGTCTTGCCGGAAGTCCAGCGCGACACCGTCGCCGGCGAAACGGACGCAATATTGGCAACATCCATACCCTTGAGGCCGCCATGATCCTTGAGGTCATCCAAAATCTTGGAAACAGCGCTCGACATTACTTGCGCTCCAATACTGAATTAATTGTGCGCCCATTACCGCGAAACTCTGGTGATTGAGAACGCGTCGCTAATTTTTCGCTATCATGGAGGTCATCCATCGCTTCCCATAGGCGCACTAGACGCCCCTTTGCATCGCTAATTGCTTTCACCACTTTTTCATCCGCAATTTTCAACCGCACTCCTTTTCGCGCGGACCTAACTGCAGGATAGACCTGATGCTTGATGAAATGCCCTGCACGCCTTAATTCAGGAACGCTAGATAAGTCATCAAGCTGCCTACGGCGCTGGGTAGCCGCCGACGACTTCATAAGATCATCTTGCTCTGTGATATGGGCCGCTTCAAAAACCACCCGCCTATAAGGGAACCGCCCCGCAGCGAGCATTGCCTCTAGCTTTCGATGCCCCGTATATCCGATGCGCAAAAAGCCCGCCACCGGCGCCGCCTGGGGGTGCAAAACATGTACCGTTCCAACCATGCCAACATTCCTTATGCATTTTCATTCCTTTTTATATAACATATGTCTTTCACAAAATCAAGTGATGAAAGAAAAATGGAGGGTGGAGGGTCGGATCAGGCTTACGGCTGCCAGGCCATGACGAAGCGGAATAAAGAAGAATGTTCCCCTATAATTATTGGGGCGCGGGGCGTCGCCCCGTAAAAAAAGCGGGGTTCGGGGCGCCGCCCCGTATTTGTCAGCCCTTCATAATATGCAGAAGCAGCGGCCTCAGGGACGCCGGCCGCACCGGTTTGTGAAGCAGGTGGTGGGGGCTGTCTTCGATTTCCTTGAGCTTCGAGGCTTGGGCGTCGCCGGTGATGATGACGCCGGGGATTTCACGGCCGAGCGCGGCGTCAATTCTGGCGATGGCCTGGATGCCGGTTTCGCCGTCTCTAAGGCGGTAGTCGGCGAGGATGACGTCCGGCGCCCAGCCCGCCCCAGCAATAAGCTTTTCCGCTTCGGCCCCCGAGCCGGCCAGCAGAGCCTCAGCGCCCCAGCCTTCCAGGGCCGCTTTCATGCCGTCCAGCACGTCCGGGTCGTCGTCGATGACCAACGCCCGCAGTCCCTCCAGGGAGGCGCCCTGGCATACCGGTTGCGGCGAATAATCCCTAGGGATCGCCCCCGGGGCGTCACCCATGTGAGCCCCCTGGGGAACCCTTATGGCGAACAGGGAGCCCTTGCCGACGGTTGAGTCCACCTTCACCGGATGATCCAGCAAGCGCGCCAAGCCGTCGACGATGGCCAGTCCCAGCCCGAGGCCGTGGCGGCGGTCGCGCTCGGGGTTGCCCAGTTGATGGTATTCGCGAAAGATTTCCTCCACCTGATCGGCGGGAATGCCGGGGCCGGTGTCCCAGACTTGAAGGCTGATGTCTCCCCCCTGGCGGCGGCAACCGGCGAGAACGCGCCCGGCGTCCGTATAACGGATGGCGTTGGCGACGAAATTGCGGACGATGCGCTCCAGCATGGCCGGATCGCTTCGCGCCGCCAGGGAGCAGGGAACGATTTTAAACGCCAGTCCCTTGTCCTCGGCTTGCGCCGAAAAGTCCGCCTCCATGCGGGCCAGCATGGGGCCTAATGGGAAGTCCTTGACCTCCACCGGCAGCGCCTTGGCCTCGATCCTGGAGAGATCCAGCAGGGTGTTGAGCATTTCGCCCGCGGCGGCGGCCGAAACCCTGAGCTTGTCCAGCAGGCCGCGGTTTTCAGGATCGCGAATGCGTCTGTCCAAGGCGGCGACGAACAGGCCCATGGCGTGAAGCGGCTGGCGCAAATCGTGGCTGGCCGCCGCAAGAAACCGGGATTTGGCCTGGGTGGCGTCCTCGGCTTCCTGCTTCGCCCGGGCCAGCTCTTCGGTGCGCTCGGCCACCCGCTGCTCCAATCCTTCGCGGGCTTGGCGCAACTCGCCCAGGGCCGCCGCCATGATCAGCGCCGCCATCGCCGCGACGATCAGGAAACTCTGCAACAGGGGAACGGTTTCGCTGACCGTCTCGCGCACGAAGGGGCCTTGGCCGGAAAGGGTCCCCGCCAAGGCGGCGGCGGCAATCAACAAAAGCGCGCCCAGGGAAACGCGGGGCTCGAACCTGAAGACCGCCCAAAGCAGGAAGGGAAAGATCAGGTAAACCAGCGGATAGTCCTCCACCCCGATGGGCAGCGCGCCGGCGAAAATAACGGCCAGAACCAGGCTTAAGGTCAGGAACAACGCCGCCCCTTCTTTCTTCCTCGGCGGCGGCGGATCAAGCCCGGCGTGCGTCCACGCCATCAAGACCGGGGTTACGCTCAAGGCGCCGGCGACGTCGCCCAGCCACCAATTCAGCCCGTTGGCGGCGAAGCTGGAAAAATAAATGGGATCATAAAGGCCGAGGGCGGCGACGCCCAAGACGGCCCCCGGCGCCGCCCCCGCCACCGCCCCGAGGGCGAAGGCGAGAACCCGGGACGCGCCCGACAGCACCGGCTCTTCTCCCGCCAAACGGCGGATCAGGACGGCGGCGGCCAGGGCGCCGGCGGTGTGTCCCGCCGCAACGCCGAGAGCCGCCGTCAGCGAAGGCTGCGCGAGGACGGCGGCCAACAGCGCCGGCGCCGCCACAAAGGGCCAGGCTCTTAGCCCCAGCCACAAAAGGCAGAACAGGCCGATCCCGGCGCTCGGGCGCACAAGAACAATGAGATCATGGGGAAAGGTGAGGTGTTTCTCCAGGTAAGCCGCCGCCAGATAAAGAAAAGCGAGGGCCAAGGCTTTGGTTATGGAAAACTTACCGGCGGCAGCCATACTTTTTGGGGTTGTTGGCGATCGAGAAGGGCTTGCCGTCGGGCATCTTGGCGCCGTTGAAGTTGGTGAGGCGGCAGAAAGCGCCCTTCAAGCCCGCCCCGGTCAAGTCCGTTTGTCTGAGGTCGGCGCCCTTGAGGTTGGCTTCCTCAAGGTTGGCGCCCCTGAAATTGGCGCCCTTGAGGTTGGCGCTTTCAAGGTTGGCTTTGGCAAGGTTGGCTTTGGCAAGGTTCGCCTTGGCCAGGTCGCATTTGGGGCATTTGTTCGTCTTCAGCAGGGTCTCGATGTTCTTGGAGGCGGCCTTGGATGCGGCCTGGGCGGAAACGGGAGAAAGAACAACCGCCATCGTCCCGATCGCCGCAAAAAACACCGAAATTTTCGCTGTTCGAAAAAACATGCCGCGTAACGCCTTTGTCCATGCGGGCGCGGTGGCGCCGTATTCCATTCAAAGGGTACCCAGCCTCCCAAATTAAATCAATGTTTGGGCCAAGGGAGGGGGAGGCGCTGACGCTGGCGAGGCGTCTATCATCATCACCCTTGGGGCGCCCTCCCCCTTGGGGCCTCTTTAAAAGAGCCCGGCGGGAGCTACTTCAACGTTTTCATGAAAGCGATGAGGTCGGCGCGGTCGCCCGCTTTCTTGGTCTTGGCGGACATCTTGGTCTTCTTGTTGCCGCCGAACTTCTTGGGATCGGCCAGCCAGCCGTCCAGGTTGGCGTCGTCCCAGATGATGCCGGAACCCTTGAGGGCAAGGTATCTCTTGAAGTCCGTGGAGCCGGCCTTGCGTCCGACAACGCCGAAAAGCTTGGGACCGATTTTATGCTTGCCGCCCTTCTTGACGCTGTGGCAGGCCTTGCATCTTTTCTTGAAGTACTTGGCGCCTTTCTTGGCGTCGCCATCTTCGCCCTTGGCCCCGTCCTTGGCGCCGGCGAAGGCGGAAGAGCTGGCCACGGCCACGGCGACGGCGACGCCAATCGCTAAAAACTTTTCTTTTGTCATCGAAACTTCTCCAAAGAATGTGAAAAACATCTTCATATTATAAAATACACCCTTAACGCCGGCCTAACAATTAGACGGAAGGCCGTATACGAAAGTACCGGATTCATGAATTTCGGGTAGTGTCTCACTTTGAAAAGTGATGGGGTTCGGGGTTGACGCCCACCAGCATGAAGACAAATAATTATTGAAGGAAAGTGATTAAGGAATCAATTTCCTTTAGCATAAAATATTTTACTTGTCAAGTGACGTGCATATGGTTTTATGTTATCATAAATGAGAACTAAAGGGGATTCTGTGACGATGCCTATAGGCCCACATGGACAGAGACGACCTGCTGATGCGGTAGGCTGTGCTGTAAGGGTGGCGCAGATCGCAACAGGTGATATCGTCGAAACCCCAATCAAGAAATCTGGTCGAGTCCGTTCGGGGATCGCGGGCGCGAAAGCACGAGCGGAAAAACTTTCAGCAGAAGAACGTAGCGAAATCGCCAAAAAGGCTGCTGTGAAGAGGTGGGCGTGATGTCCGGTGGCACACAAGGATCGCCAAAGCATAAATTAACACCAAATCTTAAAAAGATTCTGGAAGCGGTTTTGTTTTTGCTTAATCAAGCCGAAAATAGAGGAGAATGCCTAACGCAATATGATATAGTTAAGTCGATTTTTTTGGCTGATAGAAGCCACTTAAATAGATACGGTCGCCCCGTGACATTTGATAATTATTATGCAATGCGTAACGGGCCGGTCCCAACCACTGTTTACGACCTACTAAAGGGAAGCGAAAACATATTAGCAAAGTTTGATATTGATGAGCCTCTTTGGCAAACAGAGGATGCGCCTCAAATTTCACCGAAAGCCAAAATATATACTCATCCGATCAGGATGCCTAGAGAGGATACGCTTTCCCCAAGTGATGAAGAAGCATTGAAAGATGCTCTTGGGACAGTGAATAGCCTAACCTTTCCGCAGTTAAGGAAGTTAACTCATGATGATCCCGCCTATATTGATGCGTGGGATGAAAATGGAAACGCTCGCGCATACCTAATAAGTTATGGGAAGCTTTTTGACAACGATAACTTTGACCAAGCTGAACATCTGTCATTCTCATCTAAACATATATGATGTTTGCCGTAGGGGATGTGGTTTCTATTTTTGCCCCGACGGTTGGATACGACAAATACCATCTGTGTATAAAAATCGGGGAAGACGGTGGGGCACATCAGTTTCTTTTTATGAATTCAGAAGAACGTTTCGATAGCGAGTATTCTGTTAATTGCAGAAGAGTTCCATGTTTGCCTCCGTCGAGAACCGGCAAAACTGTGTTTAGTTTTACTATGGTGCCGAAATACAATGATAAACAGCTTAAAATATATAGGGCAGATAAGAAGGGGAGCATTGATTCTGTATTAGCAGCTGATCTTTTACAACACGTAGAAGGAGTCCAGACCCTCACAAAGTCTGAGAAAAGGACTATTTTGGTAGCGTTAAGGTTTGTAACTGAAAATAATGCTTGCTAAGGTAAAATAATTCAGTTACCTTAAGGGCATGAACAAACTGCCCTTACATAAACGCACTCAAATCCTCCACATGCTGGTTGAAGGTTCTTCCATGCGGTCTATTAGCCGTGTGGTTGGCGTTTCAATTAACACGGTTACGAAGCTGCTTGTTCAAGCTGGCGAGGCTTGCGCCGTGCACCACGACGAACATGTGCGCGATGTAAAAGCGGCCCGCGTCCAATGTGATGAAATTTGGACCTTCTGCTATGCCAAGCAAAAGAACGTAGAGACGGCGAAAGCCGCGCCGGAAAGTGCTGGCGACGTGTGGACCTGGACGGCGTTGGACTCCGATAGCAAATTGATCGTGTCCTATCTGGTCGGTGGTCGTGATAGCGAATATGCGATTGAGTTTATGGACGATGTAGCAAGCCGATTGGCGAACCGGGTACAAATGACTACGGACGGTCATAAGGCTTATCTGGAGGCCGTAGAGGGCGCGTT
>CAJXGZ010000032.1 GCA_913053795.1 uncultured Rhodospirillales bacterium
CACCGAGGCCGCCAATTCGGGCAGCGACGTGCCGAAGGCGATCAGCGTCAGCCCGATCACTTCCTCGGAAACCCCCGCCTCGCGGGCGATAATGACGCCCCCTTCGACCAGAATTTCGGCGCCGTAGAGAACGCCTCCCAGCCCGGCGAGCAGGACGCCCCACCCGATCCACGCGTTGTCGGGAAGGTCCATGTATTCTTCCGCTTCCTTGACGTGGAATTGCGCGGCTTCGTCGGCGCCGTGGGTCTCGCGCCAATAGGAATAGCCGAGGAAAGAGAAAAATGCGGCAAGCAGCGCCAATCCGCTCCAGGTGGATATTTCGCCAAGCCAGCACAGGCCGGCGAACAGGATGCTGCCGGCCAGCAACACCGCTCCATCGTACACCAGCGCGCCGGAGGTGGTGGCGATGGGCGCGATCAATCCGGCGGTCCCCAGAATCAGAAGCACGTTGGCGATGTTGCTTCCCACCACATTGCCCAGCGCCAACGCTTGCGAGTTGGAGAGGGCGGCGTTTAGGCTCACCATCAGTTCCGGCGCCGAGGTGCCGAAGGCGATCACGGTCATGCCGATGACCAACGGCGAGATGTTCATTCTGTTGGCCACCGCCACGGCGCCGCGAACCAGAAATTCGGCGCCGCCAAGCAGCAGAACGAACCCGGCGATGACTTGAAAATACACCATAAGCGGATAATAAACGAACGCTAGCCGTCGGCAAGGCCGCTGAATTCGGCGACGATTTTTTCGTAAAGTCCGCGTTTGAAAGGGATGACGAGTGACGGCAGATCCTCAATATCCACCCACTTCCATAGGCTGAATTCAGGATGTTCGTGAGCGTTCAGGTCGATGTCGCTGTCGTCTCCGGTGAATTTCAGGGCGAACCATTTCTGCTTTTGGCCGCGGTGCTTGCCTTTCCAGACGGTTCCGACCAGTTCATCGGGAAGGTCGTAAGTCAGCCAAGCGGAGCCCTTGCCGATAATTTGGCACTTGTCGGTTCCGATTTCTTCGGCCAGCTCTCTCAACACCGCTTCTTTCGGTTTTTCGCCCCTGTCGATTCCGCCTTGGGGCATCTGCCAGTGCTTGCCGGGATTATCCAGGCGCATGGCGACGAAAACCTTGCCTTGGTCGCTGAATAGAACGGCGCCGACGCCCTTGCGGTATGACAGTTTTTTTTTCTTTGTTTTCAACGTCTTGGATTTCATGGCGCGATTTGTCTGTCGGCGATGGCGGTTATGGGGGCCAGGGCGAGGTTCTTGCTTTTGAGGGTGGCGATCCAGGCGGAGAGGCGAATGATGGTGGATGGGTTGGGCTCGGCGAAAGCGACGGCGACGGCGTTCTCGCGGGCGATTCCCTCCAACTTGACCAACTGCGCGTCTATGGCGGCCTTGGACGGGTCCTTGTCCAAAAACAAATCGTTGACGGCGCGGGGAAGGGAAATTTCAGTGGCGATTTTGGGCGCCAGAGATTTCGGATCGGCGCCGCCGTCGATCAGCATCAGCCCTCGATTCTTGATGGCGTTAAGGATGGGCCGAAGGCTTTTCTCATAAAGGCTGAAACCGGATCCCATGGTGGAGGCGACGCCAACGTAGCCGGTTATCCGGCTCAGGATATAGTCCAGGCGCTCTAGGTTCTGCGTCGGCTTAAGCGTGGTCATCATGGCCAGGGGGCCGGGGTCGTGGACGGGAAACTTGGCGGACTCCATGGGAAGAGACATAAGAATTTCATGTCCCGCCTTGCGCGCCGCCTCGCTCCAGAGGGCGTAATCCTTAACATTGGCGTCAAAGGCGAGGGTGACGGCGCCGGGAAGACGCTTGATGGCGGCCTCGGTGGCGGCGGCGCTTAAACCCATTCCGGTAACGACGATGGCGATGCGCGGGAAGTCTCCCGGCGCATCAAAGGGACGCGAATAGACCCGCCAAGGCTTGCGTCCGTCATCGCTGATCTTGGGAAGGGGGCCTTGGGGGCTGGCCTCGACCAATTCATCGTCGGGGGCCTTTGATAGGGGCGCGCCGGAGGTTGCTTCGGGCGCGCCCTTGAACGAATCCCGCGTCACCAAGGTCACCATCACGCTTGAATTGGGTCCCTGAAAGGCGCCGGGCGAGCCCGTTTCCGGCGCGTTTCCGGCGAATTGCCCTTGCGGCTGCGTCAGAAAACCATCGGCAGGGAACGATGAAGAGCCCCTGGGCGGCAGCTTCTGGACGACCTTTGCGCCGCTGGATATCTCGACAATGACATAGTCGGCGTCGCTTGGCGTTTTCGCTGTCTGAGCGCTTTCCTCGCCGTCCGCCAGCAACCATGCGCCACCGGCGATGACCGCCAGCACGGCCACGGCGCCGCCGGCGGCCATAAGCGCCAAGCGCTTATCTTCTTTAAGCTTGGCGATTAAGCCGCCAATTTTCAGCTTGGCGATTAAGCCGCCAAACCTGGAGGCGTCTTCCTCGCCGTTTTCCTTCTCCTCGCCGTTCTCTTCTTTCTCGCCGTTCTCCTCGTCTTCGGAATCATCATCCTTGCCGTCATCTAAGTCCTTCTTGCCTTTTGAGAAGAAATTGAGGTTCAGAGGGAATTTCACGCCAACACCTATTTGGCCAACACCTATTTGAAACAACCCGGAAAAACGTTAATTCGTGGCCGCTGGAAACATTTTTGAATACAGGGAAAGGCCGCGCAGGAGATCCAGAGCGCGCTCAAGTTGATAATCTTGCTTTTTCTCTTTCTTGTCTTCTTTCTTGCTCTTTTTCTTGGCGTCCCCGGGTTTCTTGTCTTTTTTGGTCTTGGTCTTGGTTTTGTCCTCGCCGCCGCCGTTATCGTTTTCGAGCGCTCCCCGCAGATCCGCTTCGCGGCGGAGCTTTCTCTTTTCCAGGGGCTCGATGACGGCCTGTTCGACAGGGATGTCCGGTTTGATGCCCACCCCTTGTATGGAATTCCCCGACGGCGTGTAGTAACGCGCCGTGGTCAGCCGCATGGCGGCTCCGCCGGAAAGCGGAATAATGGTCTGCACCGACCCCTTGCCGAAGGATTTGGCGCCAAGAATGATGGCGCGGCGGTGATCCTGAAGGGCGCCGGCGACGATTTCCGAGGCGGACGCCGAGCCGCCGTTGATGAGAACCACGATCGGCAGGCCCTTCGCCAAGTCGCCGGGACGGGCGTTGTAGCGTTGCGTTTTGTCAAGGTCCCGTGATCGGGTGGAGACGATCTCGCCCTTGTCGAGGAAAGCGTCCGAAATGTTGACGGCTTGATCCAAAAGACCGCCGGGGTTGTTGCGCAAGTCAAGCACGATACCCTTTAGATCGTCGCCCAATTCCTTCATGAAGGCGCCCATGGCCTTTTTCACGCCCATATTCGACTGCTCGTTGAATGAGGTAATCCGCAGATAGCCGATTTTCCCCTCGATGCGCGAACGCACCGAGGCGACCTTGACGATGGCGCGGGTGATGGTGACGTCAAAGGGTTTGCTTCCCTTGCGCAAGATCGTCAAAACAATGTCGCTGCCGACGCGGCCGCGCATTTTCTCCACCGCCTCGGACAGGTTCATGCCTTGCACCGGGGCGCCGTCGAGATGGCTGACCAGATCGCCGGACTTGATCCCCGCGCGGAACGCAGGCGTGTCGTCGATAGGCGAGATCACCTTGACCAGCCCTTCCTCCATGGTGACCTGTATGCCCAGTCCTCCGAACTCTCCGCGGGTCTGTACTTGCATTTCCTTGAAGTTTTTTGGGGTCAGGTAGCTGGAGTGCGGATCCAGCGCCGTCAGCATGCCATTAATGGCGGATTCGATCAGTTCCTTGTCGGTGGGTTCTTCCACATAGTCGGCGCGAACGCGTTCGAAGACGTCGCCAAACAGATTAAGAAGGCGAAAGGAATCGGAGTGATCGTTATTTTTCGTGTCTTCCGCCTTGGCGGGGGCCGTCAATAGGAAGCCCGTAAGAACGCTCGCCAGAATTTTTCTATACTTCATCCGCTTACCTTACTTTTTCGCGCCGAGAGCCACGGCAGAGGATTGATGGGCCGGCCGTTTCGGCGCAGTTCAACATACAAAGTGGGAGCGCCGCCATCGGCGTCTCCCATAATTCCAACAGGTTCTCCGCCCAGCACACGTTGTCCGGTCTCGCCGTCGATGCGCTCCAAGCCTGCAAGGAGCGTATGATATCCTTCGCTGTGTTCGATGATCAAGAGTTGCCCGTAGCCGCGGAATTCTCCGGCGAAAACAACCCGTCCCTCGAATGGCGCCACCACCTGGGCGCCGGCGCGCGTTTCTATGGTGATGCCTTTACGGGTGAGGCCGGTTTTTGTGGCCTGTCCATAATATCCGGAAAGGGACCCCACCACGGGATAGGGAAGGGCGCCCTTGGCCTTGCGTATGGAGGCGCCCAGGGGAACGCCAGGGGGAATGGAAGGCTTAATTGTGGGGGGTGGTTTTTGAACGGCGGGCGGGAACTTCAGCGCCTTGCCGGGCGACCGGGGCGGCTTTTTCATTGCGCGCATCTGGGTGCGCATCTGGACGCGTTTCCGGGTGCGTTTCCGGGCGCGCTTCTGATTTTCCTTTTTCAGGCGCGACAGCAAATCGCGCAAGCTATCCGCCTGGCCCGCCAGAGCCAGCGTCCATTTCGCTACTTTGCGGCGTTCGCTCTCGGTTTGTTGACTGAGTTTGGACTTGCGGTTGAGCAGACCGTTCATCCTGGCGCGTTGTTTGGTTATTTCGCCGATGGACGCCGAAAGTTCAGTGCGCCGTTTGAAGGACTCATTGCGCGTTCGCGCCAACTCAGCGAGTTCAAGGCGTAGCTTTTTCGCGCGCCGCTCGATCATCGGCGCCGCCGCGCGCAGAAGTATGGCGCTTCGCACCGTGTCGGATGGACTTAGGGGTTGAACGAAAAGAGCCTCGGGAGGCCGCCGGGCCATGCGCTGTAAAGCCGCCAGCACGTTGACGAACTGGCCCTGGCTTAAGCTTAGAGTGACGTTCTTTTCTTTTTCCTCTTGATCCAATTCGGAGATTCGCTTCTCCAGCCATGTGATGTCAGCCTCGTATTTTTGGATGGCTTTGGCGGCGGTTATGGATTCTTGGCGCAACTGGTCAATGTCGCTTTTCACCTTTTTAGCTTTGCGCCTGAGTTTCCGGTCTTCTTTGCGCCTCTCTTCAAGAGAGCGCTCCACTTTCTCCAGCCGCGCCCCGGCGTCGGCTTTCTTGCCTTTAGCCCCGGCCGCCGGCGCCGCCGCCATAAGCAACGGCGCAAGCGCCAAGCCAAATAACGCCGCGCTGAAACGGCGCGTCCCCAACATCCTATTCGGCGGCGACGCTTTGGGCGCCGCTCTCCACGATTAGTGACCGGCCGGTCATTTCGTCGGGTTGGGGAAGGTTCATCAGCCGGAGTATGGTTGGCGCCACGTCGGCGAGGCGTCCGTCGCGGAGTTCGCAGTGCGGTCCGTTGATCAGAAGCGCCGGCGCCCGGTTCAGGGTGTGGGCGGTATGGGGTTGGCCGTTGCCGTGATCCGCCATCATCTCGCAGTTGCCATGGTCGGCGGTGACCAGCGCCGCGCCGCCCGCCTTCCTTACCGCGAACTCCAGACGGCCCAGGCAAAGGTCCACGGTTTCCGCCGCTTTGATGGCGGCGTCCAGGAAGCCGGTGTGTCCGACCATGTCGCCATTAGCGTAATTGACGACGATAAGATCAAAGCGGCCAGACAAGATGGCTTCGACCAGCCTGTCGGTTACTTCGACGGCCGACATCTCCGGCTGCAAATCGTAGGTGGCGACCCTGGGCGACGGCGCCAGAATGCGCTCTTCGCCGGGGAACACACTCTCCCGCCCGCCGTTAAAAAAGAAGGTGACGTGCGCATATTTCTCGGTCTCGGCGATGCGAAGCTGTTTTAAACCGGCGTTTGCGGCCACCTCGCCCAAAACGTTGTTCAACTGGTGGGGCGGAAACAGGCTTTCGTAGAATTCCTCCAATTTCAGGGAGTACCGGGTCATGCCGACGCGGGCCGAGAACTTTAAGCGGCGGGGACGCGCAAACGCGTCAAATGATTCGTCCGCCAAGGCGTGGAGCAACTCGCGGGCCCTGTCGGCGCGGAAGTTGGCGTGAAGGACGCCGTCGCCGTTTTGCATCCCCCGGTAGCCCCCAATCACCGACGGCGCCATGAACTCGTCGCCGAGGCCCATGTGGTAGCTGTTGAGTATAGCCGTCACGGGATCGGGCGCGGTGACGCCTTCCGCCTCGCACACCGCCAGGTAGGCTTTCTCTATGCGGCGCCAGCGCCTGTCCCGGTCCATGCCGTAGTAGCGTCCGCCAACCGTGGCGACGGCGACGTTTGGCGCGCCGGCGACGTCGGCGAGGAACTTCTCCATGTAGCCCTCGGCGCTTCTGGGCGGCGTGTCGCGTCCGTCGAGGAAGGCGTGGACGGCGACCGCAACGCCGGCGCCGCCGATGACGCGCGCCAGTTCCGCCATATGGTCCTGGTGGGAATGCACCCCGCCCGGCGACAGCAGACCCATCAGGTGGCAAACGCCGCCGCTTTCCTTCAAGCTTTCAATCAGGCCCGCCAAAGCCGGCCGCGAGGCCAGCTTGCCCTCGGTAATGGCTTTGTTGATTCGCGGCAGGTCCTGCTGGACGATGCGTCCGGCGCCTAAGTTCATGTGTCCGACTTCGGAATTTCCCATTTGCCCTTCGGGAAGCCCCACCTCGCCGCCGGAGGCGTCCAGGGCGGCGTTGGGACAGTCCCGCATGAAGCGGTCCCAGTTGGGGGTGTGGCCGAGGGCGATGGCGTTGTCGTCGTTTTCGACGCCGACGCCCCAACCGTCGAGAATGCAGAGAACGGTGGGCCGGGGGCGGCTGTCGGGGTCGTGGTTGTTAGCCATAGTCATTATATAGTCCGCTACGCTCCCTCAAATGCAACATTATTCAGTGGCCTATTCCTGGGGGGGCCTATTGGCGGTGATAGGGGTGCCCGGAGAGGATGCACTGGGCGCGGTAGAGCTGCTCCGCCAGCATGCCCCGCGCCAGCAAGTGGGGCCAGGTCATGGAGCCCAGCGAGAGCACAAGGCCGGCGCCTTTCAAAACGCCCTCGTCCAAGCCGTCGTCGCCGCCGATCAGGAAGGCCAGGTCGCGGCCGCCAAGGCCGCGCCATTCCCCGATTTTCGCGGCCAGGGCTCTGCTTGACAACGCCTTTCCTTTTTCATCAAGCGCCGCCACCAGGGCGCCCTTGGGGATGGCGGCCCGCAAGGCGCGCGAATCCCGCGCCTCCTTGAGTAACGGCTTAGGATTGATCCGTTCGGCGTAGCGTTCGTACAGGTCGCGCTCGGGCCCCGGTCTGAAGCGCCCGCCGGCTATGATATGGATGCGCATTTTTCGCCGGCGCCGCCCCACAGCTTCTCCAGGTTATAGAACTCGCGGATCTCGGGGCGGAAGAGGTGAACCACGATGTCCCCGGCGTCGATCAGAACCCAGTCGCACAGCGTATTTCCCTCGATGGAGACTCGATGGGCGCCGCTGGCCTTGATTTTTTGGCGGAGATTTTCGGTCATGGCGTTGATATGGCGCTGAGAGGTTCCGCTGGCGATCACCATGTAGTCGGCGAAGTCCGTCTTTCCGCCGAGGTCGATAACACGGATGTCTTTCGCCTTGTCGTCTTCGAGGGACGCCTCAGTCAATTTCAGCAACTCGGCTGCGCTCGGCTGCGTTTTTTTGTTTCGTGGTATGGCTTTCTCCTTTTTTTTTGTTTTGGTCTTTTTTGCTTTGGCGAATGCGGGTCGCTGATTGGGCGTCTAGCCGGGCGCGGGGGAAAACCCAAGCCGGCGGCGCCATGCCGGCCAAGGCGTGGGCCCTGGACGGCGGCGCCTTGGCCGAGGCGAACCGCCGCGCCGCTTTCGCTTTGTTCGCCCTTAAAGAATAAGTGGGCCGCGGAAAAACCGCAATGGGGACCGACTTGAAGAAGGTCCGCCATTTCCTCCAGCGGTGGGCCTGGATCAGGTTGTCGGCGCCCATGATCCAGACGAACCGGTCCCGGGGCCAGCGCCGCTTGAGCGCGCTGACGGTGTCGACGCTGTAGCGAAAGCCCATTTGGCGCTCGACATCGGAGACAATAATGGGCTTTCCCGAGGCGTCCGCCACCTTCTCGGCCGCCGCCAGCCTTTCGGCGAAGGGGGCCATGCTCTCGGGCGGCTTCAGCGGATTTCCCGGCGACACCAGCCACCACACCTCGTCCAGCTTCAAGCGCTCCAGGGCCATCTGGCTGATGTGGGTGTGTCCGCCATGGGCCGGGTTGAAGGACCCGCCCAGCAGCCCGATGCGTTTCACGGGGCGCTTTTGGGGGCGCTTCAGGGCCGGCATTGCCCCGAGCCCCGGACCAGGTACTTGAAGCTGGTCAGCTGCTCGACGCCGACCGGGCCGCGGGCGTGCAGCTTGCCCGTCGAGATGCCGATCTCGGCCCCCATGCCGAACTCGCCGCCGTCGGCGTACTGGGTGGAGGCGTTGACCATGACGATGGCGCTGTCCACCCGGTTGAGGAACGTCTCAGTGGCCGCCGCGTCCTCGGTGATAATGGCTTCGGTGTGCTGGGAGGAGTGGCGGCGGATATGCTCGATGGCTTCATCAACGCCGTCCACCACAGCCACCGATATGACGGCGTCCAGGTATTCCGTGTCCCAGTCGGCGCCGGAAGCTTGCGTGATCCTGGAATCCAGCGTCATTGCTTCGGCGTCGCCGCGCACCTCGCAGCCGGCGACGATCAAGTCCTCGACGATGGGGGGCAAGTGCGTCGCGGCGGCGGCCCGGTCCACCAGCAGGGTCTCGGCGGCGCCGCAAACGCCGGTGCGCCGCATCTTGGCGTTGAGAACCACCGTGCGCGCCATCTCCAGGTCCGCCGCCTTGTCCACATAGACGTGGCAAATTCCCTCAAGATGCTTGAACAGGGGAATCTTGCTCTCCGCCGTGATCCGCTCGATCAGGGACTTGCCGCCGCGGGGCACGATGACGTCGATATCATCGGTCAAGGCCAGCATGGCGCCGACGGCGGCGCGCTCAGTGGTCGGAACCAGCTGGATGGACGCCGCGGGCAGCCCGGCGGCGCAGAGCCCGGCGGCCAGCGATTCCATAATCGCCCGGGACGAATGAAAGCTTTCCGACCCGCCGCGCAAGATCGCCGCGTTGCCGGCTTTCAGGCACAAGGCCCCGGCGTCGGCGGTGACGTTGGGCCTGGATTCGTAGATGACGCCGATGACGCCCAAGGGCGTCCGCACCCGGGAAATGTCGAGGCCGCTGGGCCGCTTCCATTGGGCCATGACTTGGCCCACCGGATCGTCGAGGCCCGCAATGTCCTCCAGCCCCTTGGCCATGGACTCGATGCGCTCATCATCCAGCATCAGCCGGTCCATGAGCGCCTTGGACAGCCCCTTTTCAGCCCCCCCCGCCATGTCCTTGGCGTTGGCGGCGAGGATCTCAGGAGAGCGCGCGCGAATGGATGCGGCGCTCTCGGCCAGCGCCAAATTCTTGGCGCCGGTCGCGGCGCAGGCGAGTTGCTCCGCCGCCGCCTTGGCGTCGGCGCCGATGCCGCGCATCAGGGTTTGAATGTGGTCGCTCATAGCCTCCTCGCCAGTAAGTCATCGCCACGGTAGCCGAGAAAAATCCCCTTTTCGAGAGTTTTCAGGACTTTCATGTACATTTGGCCGGTTTCCTAAGACATTTGTGATATCCAGACGCCTCGCGCCCTGAGGGGCGCCGCCCCTCAACCCCGGCAAAGGCCACGGGCCTTTGCACGCAGGGGGGGCAGGTCTTGCATTTTAGCATTTGAAAAATTGCGCAAATGCTAAAATGCAAGACCTGACCCCCACCTTTCCTTTAGCCGCCATCCCTGCGCGGGCGATGTTTCCTTGACAGGCGGGGGGCGGTGGGTCTTCCATGAATTTTAAAGCTCAACGGGAAACGCCGGTATTCGCCATGGATGAGGAAGACCCGGGACCGCGGCCCAGCGCCCGGTTCGCCGAACTAAGGAAACATAAAAAGAGCGAAGCCAAGCGCAAGGAAGCGGAGCGCTTGCTCGGCAGTTTGGAGCAACGGATCGGTGAGCTTGTCGAAATCTCCAATGAGCTTAAAAGCAAGGGCGTGGACATTCAGCTCCAGGACTACATGCGGTTCCAGGACTTGATGTCCGAATGCCTGACCTTTCTCATCATTATTGAAAAGCGGCTGCAAAAATTGGAGGGGACGTTCGTTGAAGGCCTCTATGACAAGTTCGACCAACTGGTGGTCGCCATCTGGTCGATCCTGCTGAAGGGCGCGCTGAGATTCTTCCGCATCATTTCGGAAGAGGAGCACCTGCCCTTGGGATCAAAGGATGTCTTCGCGCGTGAATTGAGAAGCCTCCACGAAGCGCAGGAAAAACTCACCTCGGAGCGGTATGTAAAACGCGTCTCGAAAAAAATGAACAAGAAGCTGGAAAAAGCCGAACTCATCCTTTTGGAGGTTATCGAAAAAGCCCCGGGGCTGCTTAAGCTTTAATTTTCCGGCCCTAACGGCAATAATAAATTAACCATCATGCAACCATATTGATTCTATTGATCGATTCGGCTTAGCGCCTGCCGCGAATAGGGGTCGAAAGATGGCGTTAATAAAAGGACTGCTTTCAACTCTGCTCCTGACCGCCGGCGTATCCATTTCCGCGCGGGTCATTCTTGACATGCCGCCGTCGCCCGGCGCCGCCGCGGTTTATTCCGCCCCATTGCCTGCGCGCCGGGCTTCGCTCTCCGGTTCCGCGTTTACGCCGCCATTAGGCCAACGAAGCGCCCCCGGCAGCGCGTCCGGCATGGCTTTCAAGACCGGCCTCGCCCCCTTCAGCGCCACCATCATCATCGGCCATGGCGGCAACTTGGCCGAAACGCTGGCCGCCGCCGGCGCCTCGCGCACCGAAGCCGCCGCCGCGGCCGAGGCGCTGGCCAAGCTCGACGGTCCGCGAAGCATTACCGAAGGGCGCGAAATCACCGTTAATTTCACGCCCCGCTTCGGCGTCAGTCCGTCGATGGGCATTCCCGGGCGCTTCGAGGGCTTTTCGTTTATGCCCGAACACCCCCGCCTGATCACCGTTTCCAGGACCGGAAGGGGCGGCTTCGCGGCCTCCATGGTTGAACGGAAAATGAAGCGCAGTCTGGCGCGCGCCGCCTTCGTCATCGAGGACAGCCTGTTCGACGCCGCCGCCAAGGCGGGCCTGCCGGCGCTGATTCAGGCGGAACTGGTCCGCATCTTTTCATGGGACATCGACTTCCAGCGCGACATCCGCCCCGGCGACGGCTTCGAGATCATGTTCGAGAGATACCGCGGAAAGCACGGGGATCTGATCCACGAAGGCCGGATTCTCTACGCCGCCTTGTTTCTCAGCGGCCATGCACGGCCCATCTATTATCACGTCACCAGGGACGGAACGAAAGGCTACTTCAAGAAAAACGGGCAAAGCGCCCGCAGAGCGCTCATGCGCACCCCCATCGACGGGGCGCGGCTGAGCTCCGGCTTCGGCGCCCGCAAGCATCCCATCCTCGGTTATATGAAGCAGCACCGCGGCGTTGATTTCGCGGCGCCGCCGGGAACGCCCGTTTTCGCCGCCGGCGGCGGCGTCGTCGAGAAGGCGGGCCTGAACGGGTTTTACGGAAAGTACGTGCGCATCCGCCACAATCGGGAATACGCCACCGCTTACGCCCACATGAGCCGGATCGCCGTCCAAGCCGGAAAGCGCGTGCGCCAGGGTCAGGTGATCGGTTATGTGGGAAGCTCTGGACGGGTCACCGGTCCCCATCTACATTACGAGATATTGAAAAATTCCCAGCGCGCCAATCCGCTGAAAATAAACATGCCCTCGGGGCGCACGCTGAAGGGCGCGGAGCTGGGCCGGTTTAAGGAGACCATCGCCATTGCCGACTATCAACGGGCCTATCTGGCCGAGGGCGCGGCGAAGCCTGAAGCGGCCAGAATGGCCAACGCCGAAAACTAATTTCCTAGCGTTCCTGAGCGCCGCCTTGGCTTGGGTGGCTTGGGGTCATGGCTTGGGGTCACATGGCTTGGGGTCAGGTCTTGAATTGTGAATTAAAGAGAAAAATTCACAATTCAAGACCTGACCCCAACATAATGCCAACATACCAACATACCCCCAACAAATGCAACAAACCACTTTAATTCACAATTCAAGACCTGACACCAACATACCCAAAGACCAATTGTGAAAGGTGGAAAAAGGGAAATAACTTGGGGGGGGGACTCTCATTGCGCCAGCCGGTCAAAGATGATATTTTACTCTCATCAATGTTTTCGGGGTTTTTTGAGGGAGAAATCTTATGCGAAAACTTCTTATGATTCTGGTTCTACCCGTGATCATGCTGGCCGCAACGCCGTCCGCCTCACATGCGGAAGGCGGGCTCAACCTCGGCTCCATTGTCTGCGTTAAGGGCGACCACCCCTTCGGCGCCACCTACCTGTTTTATTCGGAACAGGAGATGGACTGCACCTACTACGGCGTCGGCGGACCGCAGAAATACACGGCCAAGGAAGGCATTCTCCTGGGCATCGATTTGCAGTACCGGGACTCTGAATCGATGACGTTTTTCGTCCTCGGCGGAAGCTGGGACGCCTCGAAATCCCTTGAAGGGGATTACATCGGCGTCCAGGCCTCGGCCACGGCGGGCGTCGGCGTAACGGTGCAGGCGGGCCTTATCGGGATTGGAACCAACATAACCTTGATCCCCTTTGGCCTTGGCGGCGGCATCGGTATAGGCGTCTCCGGCGGCCTCAGCCATTTGAATCTGGAATTAGATTGCGATTGCTGACGCACTCCGGTCTTTTTAATCCGCGTATTCCTCTTCTTCGCGTCTCTTAGGCCCGCCGGGCTTTGCGGCCATGGACGCCAGCGATTACTATATTTCCGGCCGGCGAATTCAAACATGACATGAGATTACGTCAAGCAGGAGGAGAACCCTATGTCCGAGGATCAGATTTTTCCGGTTTCAGAGGACGCCGCCAAGGCGGCCTGGGCCGATAACGGCAAATACCTTGAGATGTACGCGCGCTCGGTGGACGATCCGGAAGGGTTCTGGGGCGAGCAGGGCGGGCGCATCGACTGGATCAAGCCCTATTCCAAGGTCAAGGACGTTACCTTCGACGCCCCCGGCGTTTCCATCAAGTGGTTCCACGACGGGACCCTGAACGCCGCCGCCAACTGCCTGGACCGGCATCTGGAAGCCCGTGGCGACCAGACCGCCATTTTATGGGAGGGCGACGACCCGGCCTGCTCGAAAGCCATCACCTACAAGGAATTGCACGAACACGTGTGCCGCTTCGCAGGCGCCATGAAGGACAGGGGGATCAAGAAGGGCGACGTGGTCACCATCTACATGCCGATGATCCCCGAGGCCGCCGTCGCCATGCTGGCCTGCGCGCGCATCGGCGCCATTCACTCGGTGGTGTTCGGCGGTTTTTCGCCCGAGGCCCTGGCCGGGCGCATCCGGGACTGCGACTCCAATTGCCTTATCACCG
>CAJXGZ010000033.1 GCA_913053795.1 uncultured Rhodospirillales bacterium
GGCTACCAAACACCCCACGAGGTCTTCCGTTTGGCGAAAAGTGGTGCGCTTACAACCTGAATCTGCCCATCATGGAAGAAATAAAAGGGGCGGGTAGGGAGGGGGATAAGCCCCTTCGCGCCAACGGCGCCTTTTTTTCTTCTCGCTTTCTTCACCTCTTTCCTTCCTCTGCGTCTCTGCGCCTCCGTGGTCAATTCCAACCGCTAAAGCTTCCGGGACGTGAAAGGAAAGAAAAGGCGGAATCACCCCATGGACGCAAAGGCCATCCAGGCTTGTTCCGCCCGCAGCCGTATTTTTTCGCCACGGATGAACACGGATGAACATTGATAAGCGAAAATCATAATCTCATCCGTGTCATTCCCCTCCCCTTGCCCCCCTCGCGCCGCGTCTTAAAGTGGTGAAGTATTAGAGGCTTCGGCAATGGACGGTTTTGTCAATTTCATAACCGACTGGAAGGCCCTTTTTGGCGGCGCCGGAACCGCCGTCCTAGCGACGTTGCTTGCTTGGCTGATTCAGCGCGAAACTCCAAGAACCCAGGGCGTCGATCTGGCCGTCAAGGCGTTGACCGGCCGGCTTCAGGAAAAAATGGGCGAGGTCGCCGGTCTGGAACTGGAGAATAAGCAACTGATAGAAGCTGCCGAGGAGCTGACGGCGCTTGAAAAGGGCGGGACGGAAAAGGCCGAGGAAATTTTCCAACGGGTCCTTGACGCCAAAAAAGCGGAAGGCGGGAACGCCAACAAGGAAGCCGCCGCCGCCCGCCACATCGGTGCGCTCGCCTTCCTTCACGATACCGCAAAAGCTCTAAACGCTTACCGCCAAGCGGTGGCCCTGGACCCGGACGACCCGGATGGCTGGAACATGCTTGGGCAACTATTGGCCCGTACCGGCGATTTGGATCAGGCGATAAAGGCCTGTGAAAAAGTCCTGCCCTTGGGCAACAGGGTCAAGGATAAAACCGTCATCGCCACGGCCACCGGCAACCTGGGCATAATTCACTTGACACGTGGCGATCTGGGCAAGGCGGAGGACCACTGCCTGAAAGCGCTGAACCTGAATAAGCAGCTGGACAGCAAGGAGGGCATGGCGGCCAATTACGGCAACCTGGGCGCCGTCGCCGAAGAACGCGGAGACAAGGCCAAGGCTTGCCAATATTGGGCGCGGTCAAAAGCCCTCTTCAGGGAAGTCGGAATTCCGTACAGGGTGGAGCAGATCGGCGGGTGGATGGCCGAGCTTGGATGCTAACAACCCCTCATGATCCGATTAAAGGGGCCTGACCCCTTTGTTTCACACTCTGGTGATGAAAATTAAACCGGACAGTAGTGGACTTGATCCGGGCATCCACGCGGTTACGTGTTGCTAAAACGTCAAGACGTGGACCCCCGGGTTGATCCCCGGATCAAGTCCGGGGACGGGGGTGACGAAGAGGCGAGCCCGGGAAGCCAGTCCCCTTCACTGCCCGCAGATTAAAGGGCGCCCGCGGGTATTTGGGATATCGGCGGGCTTTGCCCCCCCTCAAATATCTTTGAATCATTTTAATTTCTTTTGATTTTCACCAAAAAATCAGGTATAATACTGTTGCTGGCGTGGAGAAACCGCGATGCAGCGTTTTTAAGCCCTAGAAAGGGAAAACGATTATGGCCGCGACCGTTCTATCGCAACTGACGAGGAGCGACTTCACGTCGGCTATTTTGCTGACGCAGATGAGCGCGTCCTTCGTTAAACGGGTCGCGCAGGAAACCGCCAACATCTCTGATTCCTATCAGAAGAAAATCAACTCCATTAATCAAAACGCCGACAAATGGCGCAAGGTCGAGGACAGCGCCGGCAAAGCCGTTTCCAAAATAAGCGGCGTCATCGGCCGCGCCAAATCCATGCTGAGCAAATTGGACTCCATGATTTACGCCATCAATAACGCCGAGCGGTCGACCGCCGGCGACACCAATTACGAAGGCTACGCGTCGACCTTCGATTCCCTGCTTAAAGGCCTGAATACCGACGCCAACAGCTCAAGAGTCAAACCCAATCTGCTCGGCGAGGGAACCACAAGCTTCGAATATCAATATGGCGTTTACGGTGAAACCCAGACCCTGAACGGGTCATTTTTGGGAAGCGACTATTACATCACCGATACCGCCGGCAAGCGCTGGGTTCCGGACAGAAGCGCCAAGCTTCTCATGCGCTACGACAACTATCCGGACGATCCGCTGGGCAGCGATTCCGCCAACTTCAAGGATGGGCTGCAAGTGGACAGCATCAGCGGCAACGCCGTCAGCTTCACCGTCGGACCGAATACCGGAACCCCCCAATCCTTTAGCGGAACCATAACCCGCAGCGGCGCCGAGGTTTTGGATTCCATGTTCTATGACGGCCTGGCCACCAGCAGCGGACGCACCCTCGCCCTTTCGGACCTGGATGCGGCGAAAGAGACGGTCAATATTGAAATCAGACGCTACGAAATCTCGCTCACCTTGGCCAAATTCTACGAAGAACGCGCCATCGGCGAAGCCAAGGGGCAATCGAAAAAAACCAATGACCTCTACATCGAAAGGGCGATGGAGGTGAATAAAGCCAAGCAAACCCTGAAGCTGGAGTTCAGAAACGCGCAAAGCAAGGTGGCCCGCGCCATGGCCCTAAAGAACGACTATATCAATTTGCTGGCCCCCTTCATGAACAGCAAGTTCGCCAAGGCCTTCGTCAACATTTTCGCTTAACGACGGGAATAAGAGCAATCAGCTTTCAGAGGTCAGCCTGCTGAGAGCTGACCTTCTTAGGGATCGGGCGTGGTGACGCCGACCTGGCTCAGCTCCGTCTTGCGTTGGTCGATATCGGCGAGCAATTTTTTTGTTTCCCGGGCCATCCAAACGCAGGTCTCGCAGTATTCATCGAGGAAGTATCTCATGAATTCAAGGCGCTTCTTTTCATCAAGGATGCGGTTGCCGAGAAAGGCGCCCAGACGCAGGATGGCGTAGAACGAACCGCCCGTTATCTTGAGGACGGCCTTAAGCTCCCCATAGTTATCGTTCCAAAATTTTTCCAGCCGCTGCTCGAAATCCCAAAACCCCTTGTCCTTGCGCTTGGCGCCGGCCGTCATCTTCTTAAAACCCTTGATGAAGACGTCGCACCCTTCGATGTCCTTGGCCAGGTCGATGGGGTCGAGAAACGCGCCTGCTTCGTAATACAGTAACTGACGCTCGATCTGGGACAGGACGTTCTTTTGCATGGCCGGCGGATTGGTCAGCTTGATCGCCGCCGCCGCCTTCGGCTTGGCGCCGTCGATTTTGACGCCGTCGCTGCAATTGAACAAATTCACCTGGCGAAGCCTTTGCAGCTTGGAAATGCACAGGCGCGACAAATCAAGGCACCACGACGTCATCGCCTTGCCGCCGAAATTGGCGGGCGCTTCCCGGTTAAGCTGGTTTTCGATGAATTCCAAACTTTCGCCTTCCGCGAAGTTGTCGTAGCCGTCTTGGTAATAGACGGCGTCCTTGGAATGATGCGCGCCGCCCACCCGGCTGCCGCAATCAACGCCGAAAAAGTAAATGTTGCGGAAACCGACGGCGGCGCTGACCGCGAAGGCTGCGTTGGACACAAGCGGATCGGCGCCAAGAAGCGGCTCGGCGCCGGCCACCAGCACGACGCTGGAGCTCAACGCGGCGCGGAAGTAATACCAGCGGTTTTCGAACAAGGCGCCGACATCGGGATGAACGCTGGTCGTCACAACCAGCGTGACGCCGTCAAAGCCGTATTTCTTTTGGAATTTCCTCAGGTTATCGACCAGCTCCGGCGTATTCTCGTTTTCGACATGGAGATCCGGGCGCACCCCGTTCTTGAGCAAAATGCCAAGAGACGTGCCGCAGGAAAAAACGATGACCCTGTCGCGCCACTTCTTGATGTAAGGCATATCCTTGTCCAGGGACGGGCCGGAGCCGACGACGAAGACCGGCATGGCCTGCTCAAGGTAGGGTTTGCGGGTGACCAGATGAAACGGCCATTTTGTAAAATTTCCATATGTATTGCTCATCATGATTATTTCATCCTCGAAATAACCAGGCGATACATAATAATTTTTTATTGTTTGGTTAAGAAGTAATCTTGATTCTTTAAGGACCCACGAGTAATAATGAATATATGCATACGATCCGTCTAAAAATGTCGCCCCAATTTTTAATATTACCTTGCCTATTATATCAACGATCTCTTCAGGATTATCATTAACCAAGAAATATATATTCATTTTCTTCTTGGATGCTGCGTTAAAAACCTTCCCCCAATCAATGGCGGAAAAGGAATGGATGATAAATTCCGCCATCGGCTCGATCAGAATAATGTGCCTGCAAATTCCCCTGTCGACGAGTTCGGGCAGGTGATAGCCAAGGCCGACCCCGAAAACAAAAGCGTACCCCGTGTCGGTCACCGGGCGCCCTTCCCCTTTCGACAATCCGTTTTCAATGAGGCGCGTGGTCAGCCTGTTCAGGACTTTCGCCGAGACATCCGAGATGTTGCAGTGCCAAGGGTCGGTAAATGTGATTCGATCCGGATTGAGGAAGTACTGATCGATTTGATCGCCGGTCCATTTGGCGCCCGCCTCGGGGTAAAGCCGGATTTTTCCTAAATCGATGTTGACCGCCTCGCCGTCCCCGGTCACCAGCTTCGAGACGGGCTTTCCGATTTCCTTCAGGAGGGCCCAGTGATCCGGCTGGCGCTTGCGAAAAGCATCCCAGTTGCGCTCGACAAGTGTTTTTTTAGCCATTGCCAGCGGTGGCGTTTTCCCACAATTCCCCGTAAATCCGCTCAAGATCCGCGGCCCGCGCGGCGAAATCAACAAGCGGGGATTTCGCCAGCCGATCGCGAGCGCCGGCGGCGAAAGCTTGCCGGCGCGCTTCGTCATTGGCCCATGAAAGCGCCAGCTTCACATAGTCCTCGAGCGTCGTGGCGACGGCGTCCTCTTTAAGCCCCAGGTGGGTTAAGACGCTGGCGGATTGCCGCTGATGCGCCCCGTCGCCGGCTAGGCAAACCGACGGAACGCCGGCCCACGCGGCGGCCGCCGCCACGTCGCTTCGATTTGTCATCAGGGGAAGCAAACAGACGTCGGCCATGCGGAAAAAATCATGCGAGTTCGGCGCTGGAATAATATCGACGCGGTGGGCCAAACCGTAGTCGCCGAACAATCCTATGAGTTGGGCGGCGTTTTCCTCGGATCGCAGGAAATTATGGTCTCTCAGCATCATTTTCGATTCGGGGGCCTGATGAAGGATATGCGCCCACACCCCGATGGTCCGCGGGGTAAGTTCGGACAGGGCCGCATCGGCGGCGAAGGTCAGGCAATCATTCTTAGGCGCATCGCCAATTTCCAAGTCCTCATCGCACGGGAAATCCGCCAGCAACCCGCCCTGCTCCATAAAGGCGAACCGTTCTCCGTAAAGGGCGCCATTGCTTCCCTCCGGGATCATAACCCGGTCGGAAAAAAGAACATCCATGTTCTGAAGCCCGAAGCCGCAGGAATTATTAAGCCACGACGCCTGAACGGGGGCCATCCTTCCGCCAAAAGCGACCAGAAGTTCAGGCGCCGCGAAACCGCCAACGAAAACAAGAATGTCAATGCTTTCGGCGCTGACGATGGACGCCAACGTAAACGGGTCCATGCCCTTGACATCATGCCAAGTCTGGAAGGATTTTTGAAAAATGACATTGGAAGAGGCGTCCAGCGGCCCCGCCCCGAAACCAACGGTCCGAATGCGTTCGGGGTTATGCCGCGCCAGAATTTTCGAAAACGCCGGCCCGCTGGATTTCTTTCCAAGGGCGCCGATGATGTAGCCAACGGTCAAGACGTCCTTGGAAACGGCTTTTGGTTGGGCGTCCCCGGCGCGCGCCTTCAAACCGAACCGCTTTCCCCATTGCTGGTGCGCGGCAATGGCGTCGCCTGTTTTCGTCTCCGGATCGCAAAGAAGATCGCTCAAGGCCCTGGCGTGAATGACAGGGTCGTCTTCGGCCGCCGACATGGACCACCGGTGAACGGCCTGGCTTTCGGAAAATTCGCCAATCGCCGTTAGCGCCATCGCCAATTGACTGGCGATTTCCTCGTCTTGGGGCATGATGTGCCGGGCCGCGCGCAGCGAATCGATGGCCGCCCTGAAAAGCCCCTGGATCAACAAGCAATTCACCAGCCCCAAATGAGCGTCCCGGTTTTCGGGCTCCAAGGAGATATGTTGGCTGAACCAGCTCTCCGCCTCCGCCCAGTTGCCTTGGTTGACCGCATCGACCGCCCTGCTCAACAAAGGCTGCTCGATCACCTTGGCGAACGCCTCGGCCAAGCTCGGCAGATGCTCCGGAAGGCGCAAATTTTCCAGCGCTTTGGAGGTTGGCAGCGCGGCGGCGATTTTAGCATGAAACAAGCTGTCGTTCAGATTGCCCAGAAGAGCGCAAATAATCGCCAAAACCTCCTCATATTCGCGAACTTTGTCGTCGCATTCGACGGTTTTTTCAGCAAGCGCGTAAGCGCTGACAAAATCATCTTCATTAAAAGCGGCCAGAGAACACAGGAAGTAGGCGAGAGCGCAGTCATCGCGCTCGGCGAGAAACGCCTCGCTTTCTATTTTCGCCTTCGCCCAGTCATTATTATTGACGGCCTTTGTAACGCTTTTAACAAAGCGTTTTTCATCGGCGCCGGAGGTTTTCTTGTTCATGCCAAGGTTTCCCCCGTTTTCGCTATCTGGGCGACAGGTTCTTCAGGATTTTCCTCATTTTCCTCAGCTTGGCGCGGCTTGGCGTAAAGGCCGCCGGCAAGCTCACGGTTTATGGAAATTAATATATCCAGCCTCTCAGGCTTCACATTGCTGATGAAATCCAAGGTGTGCTTATCAATAAAATTGGAAAGGGATAAAACATTGGACCTGATATCGTCAGGCACGGTGCATTCCGGGGACAGCAATTCAGCTTGAAAGATGGTCCACAGCCGCCAGTTCAGGCGGGCGGCGGCCAGCATTGCGTCATGATCGCCCGCCTCCTTGGCGTCCTTCATTCTGAGCGCCGCTTGTGTTAACGCCCAGGCCTCAACCTCCCGGGGATTTCCCTCCAGGGGCGGCGTCGCGTAGCTCTTCATCAAGTTTTTCTTGTACATGCGACAATACCTCTCGTTCGTGAGCGATTAACTTTTGCCCTAATCTGAGGGCCTGATACAGCTCGCCATTATCAACTAATTTCCGCAGCTTATCCATAATGGATTGCGAGCTTGGCGCCGCCTTGAGGTAGCTTGAAATAAATTCGTAAAAACGAGGTAAATATGACTTTTCCTTCTCAGGAAAAAGATACAGGCATTGCAGGGAGTAATAAATTCGGCTGGCCGGCGTCGTCGCTTCTTCAGGCGTTAAAATATCCGAATCACGCATTATGGCCGCATCGTTTATAACCAGCAACGACGCGGTGCGGGACGTCGCGTTTTCCAGAACAGCCCCATTAATAATAACTTTTTGGCCTTTTTTAAGCTGGATTTTCAGGGGCATGGATATGGCCGCGACTGTAACGAATAAAATCTATAGGCGAGGGTATTAAAAAACCGAGGGGGCCGCAAGGGCCCCCTCGGTAGAATAGAACATCCGGATAGATATTATCTGAAGAGACCCAGGATGCTTTGCTCGGCTTGCGCGGCGAAGGACATCGCCTGAATGCCAAGCTGTTGACGGGTTTGAAGGGCCAGAAGGTTGGCGCCTTCCTCGTTCAGATCGGCGACGGTAAGCTTGCCGGCGCCAGTATCCAGAACGTTGATGTACTCCTGGGTGAAATCAGCGCGCACCTTCAGGATGGCGACGTTGTTGGCCAGCGTTGAAGACTTGGAGCGCAAGGAGCTGATCGTCTCGTCCAGACCCATGATCACGGAGTCGGCCTGCGCATTGTACGAAGCCAAATCAGCGGCCACGGACAAGTTGAAGACCGAAAGTCCGCCAGTGGTGAAGCCAAGCGAACTGAGCACGATTGACGCGAATGCGCCGCCCGCGGATATGCCCGCGCTGTCCTTGAAGAAGACGCTCTTGTTAAAGTTGACGCCGTTGACTTCAAGCTTGGAGCCGGATTTTTCACTGAATCGCACAGACAGTTTGGACGCCGTGGAGTTTAGGAGATTCAGACCCTGATAGGACGTATCGTCCACAAGTTTCTGAATTTGGTCGGCCAGTTCCTTGACCTGATCGTTCAACGCGACGCGTTGCGTTTTGTCGGCGCTTCGGGCGCTGTCGATAACGCCCTTCATCTGTTGAACCAGGTCTTCCAAGGCCTCCGCCGCCTTGAGGGCGGTTTCCAAGGCGCTAACGCCTTGATCAATGCCGGCCTTGCGTTCATTAAGATCGCGGGCGCGGTCACTGAGCGACTTGGCTTGGAAAAACTTAACCGCGTCGTCAATCGGGCTCGAAATTTTCATACCGCTCGCCATGCGGTTCTGAGTGCGGTCGATAAGCCTGGTTGTGTTTTGGAGTGATAGGAGATTCTGCCGGACAGCGGCAGACAGTGTTACGTCAGACATTGTAGTACTCCCTTTCTAGGGTTTAAGCATATATAAACGCATGATTCTTCATACGCGTTTAGTATGATAACATAAGCTTGCTGATTTTCCTATTATTTTTTTGACTTATTAAAAAGTACGCGAAATGGCCCGCCAAATGGCGAATTCCTCATAATTTCAGGCCGCCCTCGCCCCCACCCGCGCCTGTGGCGGCCGCCAGTTCAGCCGCCAAGCTTTCCGCCAAGTCGCCGCCGCCGCGCGTATTCGCCCACTTGCCCGACTCTAAGTCATAGGCGAAATGCGCCGCGCCGCTGAGCGGCGAAGACATCCATATTTGACGATTGGGCGCATGTTTGGAAATAACGTACTGGCCGCCGGAAACCAGCTCGATGGCGAGGATGCCGCCCATAAGATCAACATCCAGGCGATCGCCCAGCTTTTCGTCAATCACGTCCATAAATCTTTCAAGAGTTTCGTCGGCGAGGGCTTCGAAAGCGCTTTGGTCCAGCGTCATGGTTTTTTACATTCCTCCTTTGCGGCCAACGCCCCTTGAACCGTTGACGGAGCTTGAGTATATAAGGCGCTTCCTCCGCTGGAGCAAAGAAACATGAAAAAAGACATCCACCCGGATTACCATGAGATCATCGTTCAAGCGACCGATGGGAGCACTTTCAAAACGCGCTCCACATGGGGAGCCGAGGGCGACACCTTGAAACTGGACATCGATCCCAAGACCCATCCCGCATGGACAGGGGTTCACCGCCTTGTGGACAGCGGCGGCCAGCTCGCGAAGTTCAACAAGCGGTTTAAGGATTTCGGCATCAAGGGGTAGTGGATAAAATCAAACGTATGGGCGCCATATGTTGGATTCTATCCACTAGGCGGATTTTTGCCGGTCTGCGCCGCCACCTCATCCTTGCAATAGATTTCGTAGAGGGCTTCGATCACCGCGGTCGGCCCCTCTCCATTCAGCGAATAATAAATGGTTTGGGCTTCACGGCGGGTCTGGACCAGTTCGTCGCGGCGCAAGCGGGCGAGATGCTGGGACAACGCCGACTGACTGAGGCCGATAATTTTCTCCAGATCGCCGACGCATTTTTCTCCCGGCGCAAGCTGGCATAGCACCATCAGCCGGTGCTGATTGCTCATGGCCTTCAGCAAAGAGCTTGCGCGCCGGGCGTTTTCTTTAATTTTCGCAAGTGTTTCCGGTTCCATTTGTTCTCCATAAAACAGCGAAACAACCATCAACCGTTTTGTACATTCGAAAAAACAAATGTACCAAACACGAAAAGCTATAGCCAGTGAATATTACGGCGCGCGTTCCGCCGGCTTCTTCTTATGGGGGTCTTCTCTTATGGAGCAAGAAGACGTATGCTGGTTCGGCTGCGTTAAATTGGTGAAATAAAACATGGCGAAAACGACGCTCGACGCAAGGGGATTGATCTGCCCGCTTCCCGTTTTACGCGCCAAAAGGAAACTAAATGAATTGGCGCCGGGCGACATCCTGGAAATCTTCGCGACGGACCCCAATGCGAAAACGGACATCACGTCCCTCTGCGCGTCAAACGGCCACGAACTGGTGGAAAGCGGCTTTTCAGAAGGCATTTTCACCCTCGTTGTCCGCAAAGCCGGGTGAGTCCGGCCCTTGGGCCAGGACTGGGGCCAGGACTGGGGCCAGGACTGGGGCCAGGACTGGATTGCATCGCGTCTCGCCTCGGCCGCCGCCGGCCAGCGGACGGGATTGCGCGGCGGCCATGCGCTTAATCCCGGAATAACGCCAAAAAAGCCGCTGGCGGCGGCGGCGGTGTTGATCCCTATTGTTAACCATAAAGACGGACTGACGCTTTTGTTCACCCAGCGCCCCGAGAGTTTGGCCACCCACGCCGGCCAAATCAGCTTTCCCGGCGGCCATATGGAGCCCGGCGACGGCGCGCCGGAGGAAACGGCGCTTCGCGAATGCGAGGAGGAAACCGGAATAAGACGCCGGGACGTGACGGTCCTGGGCCGGTTGGGCGACTATCGGACCCGCACCGGTTTTTTGGTGACGCCGGTGGTCGGATTGGTCGAGCCGCCCCTCAAGCTTAACCCCGGCCCGGTGGAAGTGGCCGACGTTTTCGAGGCGCCGCTGGACTTTTTTCTCGATCCCGCCAACCATCAGCTACGCCGCCGCGAATTTGAGGGGAAAATGAGAAAATTCTACGCAATGCCCTACGGCGACCGTTACATTTGGGGGGCCACGGCCGGCATACTGTTTAATTTTTATGATTCCTTGGTGCAGCCATGATTCGCATTTTTTTGCTTTACATTCTGCCGCTATTGTTTCCCGCCGCCGTTTATTTCCTGTGGGTGAAGCTGAGAAACTCCGAAGAAAAGGACGGCGGGGAGCCGAGAAATGATCCCTGGTTTTGGCTTATCCTGGCGGGCCTGATGCTGATGGGCGCCGCCTTGGCGGTTACCGCGGTAACCGATGAAAAGGTCACCGAGGGCGCCTTTGAGCCCGACCGCCTGGAGGGCGGCCGCATTGTCCCGGGCGGCGTTGAGGGCCTATCCGAATAACTAGAGGTGATTGTGATAGGCTCTGAACCCGCCCAATGACCGGCCCTACCGGCAAAATCGAGCCCCAGCCCTGGCTGACGGCGCCGCAAACCCGCAAAGTGATGAAAGCCCTTGACGCGGACGGCGGAGAAGCGCGCTTCGTCGGCGGCTGCGTGCGCGACGCCCTGCTCAAGCGTCCCGTCGAGGATATCGACATCGCCACCACCGAGCCGCCGGAAAAAATCATGACATTGCTTGAAAACGCCGGCGTCAAGGCGATCCCCACCGGCATCAGCCACGGAACGGTGACGG
Organism: uncultured Rhodospirillales bacterium; assembly: GCA_913053795.1. GTDB lineage: Bacteria > Pseudomonadota > Alphaproteobacteria > Rhodospirillales > 2-02-FULL-58-16 > CAJXGZ01. The sequence continues at coordinate 11,339 of CAJXGZ010000033.1, forward strand.
CGGTGATCGGCCAAGCCGCCTTTCAAATCACCACCCTTCGCGTCGATGAGGAAACCGACGGGCGCCGCGCCAAAGTAGCCTTCACCGACGATTGGGAGGCCGACGCGGCGCGGCGCGATTTCACCATCAACACCATGTCATGCACCCTAGACGGCGACGTTTACGATCCACTGAGCGGAATGAAGGATTTGGCCCGACGGCGCGTGCGCTTCGTCGGCAACGCCCGCCAGCGCATCGAGGAGGACGTGCTGAGAATGCTTCGTTACTTCCGCATGCACGCCGCCTACGGCGCGCCGCCGCCGGACATCAGCGCCCTTGTCGCCTGCCGGGCGCTGGCCCCCCGTCTGGCCGAATTGTCGGGCGAGCGCGTCAGGGACGAGTTGCTGCGCATCCTGCTTGGCCCCGATCCCGCCAGCGCCGTGCAACTCATGCGCGGCGAGAGGATGCTTCATTATATCCTGCCCGAGGCGGCGGACGTCGGCGTCGGCGAGTTGCGCCAATTAATTTGGCTTGAAGGCCCCGCCGTCAAAATAGACTCCGTCGCTCCAGACGCCTTGCGCCGTCTCGCCGCGCTTCTTGGCGCAAGGGTTGATGGCGGCGAAGCGGCGGCCGCCGCCAAGCGCCTTGTCCTCTCCAAAAAACAAACGGCGCGTCTAGCGGCCATGGTCAACCCGCCCTTCGAGATCGCCCCGGACATGGATGAAGCCGGGCGCGCCCGCGCCCTCTCGCGCATGGGGGAAGCCGCGTTCCTGGACGCCGCCTTGCTGGCCTGGGCCGCGGAGAGGACGGTCTCGTCGCGTCAAACGTCAAAACGCGTCCAGAGCTGGGTCGCCCTGTTGGAGTCCGCGGCATCCAAAATGCCGCCGCCGTTCCCCCTGACCGGACGCGACGTCAAGAACCTTGGCGTCCCCGAAGGCCCGCGCGTCGGCGACCTTCTGGAGGCCGTCGAGGAATGGTGGGAGGACGGCGCATGCAAAGCCAAGCGCGAGGACTGCCTGGCGGAACTCAAGAACCGGGCGGAAATCCCTCCACCTGCCTGAGGGCCTCGCCCAAGACCATGGCCGCCGCCGCCGCCACGTTGAGCGAGCGGGCGGGCGCCGCCATCGGCACGCGAAGGGCGGCGTCGCAGGCTTGATGGACGGCGTCCGGGGCTCCGGCGCTTTCACGCCCCACCAGCAACGAATCACCGGCTTGAAAGCGAAACGCGGTGTAAATGACGGACGCCTTGGTGGTCAACAGGACCAGCCGCCCGCCAACATCCAGGCGCGACTCCTGGCGCGATTGCAAGAACGCCGGCCACGAATCGTGGCGCGTCACCGCCGCCAAATCCAAATAGTCCATGCCGGCGCGGCGCAGACGCTTATCGGATAGAATGAAGCCCATGGGCTCGATGATGTCCACCGCAACCCCCAGGCACGCCGCGGTTCTAAGCATGGCGCCGGCGTTTTGGGGGATGCCGGGCTCGAAGAGGACTAGGCGCATTTGGGGATCCTAAATCGGGGTTTATTAAAGAACGCTCATATTATCTCTTTTCAAGGCGGCTCTAATCATTATAGTCTCGCCCGGCTCGTAATCCACAGGGCCTAATTACTGATATTCCGCCGGCCATTGGGGATGACCTGATCCATCTACGGTCATGCTTAAGGGGAGTTTCGCCATGACAGACGCAGCGACCACCGTTCCAGGACCTTCCGGAAAGGGTGAAACACGGCGGGACTTCCTCGTCATCGCCACTGGCGCCTTGAGCGTGGCCGGGGCGGGTTTTGCGGTTTGGCCGCTTATTCACAGCATGAATCCGGCCGCCGACGTTCTGGCGGTTTCATCAACCGAAGTGGACCTGACGCCCGTTGCGAAAGGCCAGGCCATCACCGTGGTGTGGCGCGGGAAACCGATTTTCATTCGCCATCGCACGCCCCAGGAAATCAAAGTGGCCCAAGAAACGAAATTGTCGGATTTGATCGACCCCGAGACCGATGACGCCCGGGTGCAAAAGAATCAATGGCTGGTCATGGT
>CAJXGZ010000034.1 GCA_913053795.1 uncultured Rhodospirillales bacterium
CGACGAGCGCGCCCGCAGGGGCACCTACCTTAATGAGCGAGCGCTTGTTTTTGCGCCTCGACCAGTTCCGTGACGCCCTTGCCCGCGAGCGTCATCAGTTCGAAAAACTGATCCGGGGCAAACGGTTCGTCTTCCGCCGTGCCCTGAATTTCGACAATGCCCTGCTTGCCGGTGAGCACGAAATTGGCATCGACCTGGGCGTTGCTGTCTTCATCGTAGTCCAGGTCCAGCACCGCTTCGCCCTTGTACAGGCCGCACGAGATGGCGGCGACCTGATCGATCAGCGGGATCGACATTAAAAGACCCATGTTGACCATGCGCTGAAAGGCCAGGTGCAGGGCTACGTAGGCGCCGGTGATGGCGGCGGTGCGGGTGCCGCCATCGGCCTGAATGACGTCGCAATCCACCTTGATCTGCATATCTTTCATGGCCGTAAGGTCGCATACGGCGCGCAAGCTTCGCCCGATAAGGCGTTGAATTTCCTGGGTGCGTCCCGATTGCTTGCCGCGCGCCGCCTCCCTGTCAATTCGTGAGCCGGTGGAGCGGGGCAGCATTCCATACTCCGCGGTAACCCATCCGCGCCCGGAATTGCGCATCCATGGCGGCACCCTTTGTTCAACGCTGGCGGTGCATAACACATGGGTATCGCCAAAACGCGCCATGCAGGAGCCCTCGGCGTGTTTGCTGTAATCGGTCTCCAGGGTGATGCCGCGAAGCTGATCTTCGGCGCGTCCCGAGGGTCTCATGATTTATCCTAGTATCTGCCGTGATCATTGCAAGCTAACGCGGGCGCCGACCGCCGTAAAGCCCCGGAGGTCTTTGGCGGTTTGCCCGGAGGTCTTTGGCGGTTTGCCCGGAGGTCTTTGGCGGTTTGATTGACGTGGGAAGACGCAATACATAAATTCCATAAAAATACGTTTAGTCGGACGGCGATTTAATGATTACCGAACTCAATGAGCGGTCACGCGAGATTTTTAAGCACATTGTCGAAGCCTTCATGGAAACGGGCGAGCCCATAGGCTCGCGCACCTTATCCAAAAAGCTGAGAATGGATTTATCTCCGGCGACCATTCGCAATGTCATGGCGGACTTGGAGGACATAGGTCTGCTCTATGCGCCCCACACGTCGGCTGGACGGTTGCCGACGGAGGCCGGGTTGCGGCTGTTCGTTGACGGTTTTCTTGAGGTCGGCAACTTGACGGAAGAAGAGCGGCGGCGCATCGATAGCCAGTGCGCGGGCTCCAACACGAGTTTTGAGGGCCTTCTTGAGGAGGCGTCCTCCGCCCTCTCCGGGCTGTCGCGGTGCGCTGGGCTGGTAATGGCTCCGAAAACGGACTGCCCACTGCGCCATATAGAATTTGTCTCTTTGAATCCCGGCCGGGCGCTTGTCATCATGATTGCCGAAAACGGCGTGGTCGAAAACCGCATTATCGAGACCCCTCCCGGGTTGCCGCCCTCGGCGTTGGTGGAGGCGTCAAACTTTCTTAGCGCCCGTCTTGTCGGCCGCACCATCGGCGAGGCTCATGACGATATAATGGATGAGTTGAAGGCCCATCGCGCCCAACTTGATGAGTTGACGTCCCGTGTTGTGGAATCCGGTCTCGCTACTTGGGCCGGCGGTGATAAGGGCGGTTCGTTGATTGTGCGCGGCCAGGCGAACTTACTTGAGGACGTCAACGCCTCCGCCGATCTTGAGCGTATCCGCACGCTGTTCGCGGCCCTGGAAACCAAGGAAACCATGTTGAAAGTTCTGTCCATGACCGAAACAGCGGAAGGCGTGCAGATTTTTATTGGCTCCGACAATAAACTGTTTAGCATCGCCGGGTGCTCTATGATTGTTGGCCCTTATAGCGATGGCCGTAAAAAAGTGGTTGGCGCCATTGGCGTGATTGGGCCGACGCGCATGAATTATGCGAGAATAATTCCCATGGTCGATTACACTGCAAAATTGATCGGCCATAAAATAGGATAGCGATTGCTAATAATGGTGCTGGACATGGAAGTGACTGAAGACAAAGAAGAACGAGAAGACGAGGAAAAAACGGATTCGCAAGAACCGGAAGACTCGTCAACGGACGAAGAGGCGCCCTTGGAAGATGATTCGGCGGAGCCGAAATCTGAAAAGGAGGTTTCCGAGGAGATTGAGGAAGAAGAAATTGACCTGGAAGCTGAAGTGGCGGAGCTCAAGGATAAGCTTCTTCGCGCCATGGCCGAATCCGAAAATGTGCGCCGCCGCGCCGAGCGCGACAAGGAAAACTCCGCCAAGTATTCCATTGCGGCCTTTGCTCGCGAGATGCTCCGGGTGAACGATAATCTGCGCCGGGCGTTGGAAAGCGTCGATGAAAAATCTCGCGAAGAAAACGAGGCGCTGAAAAATCTTGTGGTTGGCGTCGAAATGACGGAACGCGAGATGCTAAACGCCTTCGAGCGCGCTGGCGTTAAGCCTATTAAAGCCATGGGTCAAAAATTTGATCCCAACTTGCATGAAGCCATGTTTGAGGTCGAAGACAAAGATCAGCCTGCCGGCACCGTGGTCCAAGAGCTGGAAACCGGCTATGTTATCCATGATCGCGCTTTGCGCCCGGCCCGTGTGGGTGTTTCCAAGGGTGGTCCCAAGGCGCCTCTTGAGGAGGGCTCCAACGACAAAAAACCATCGGACTCTATGTCCAAGGGCCAATCCGTCTATGAAAAACAGGCGGAGGCGCAAAGCGACGCCTCAGGCTCACAGGTGGATGAGGAATTATAAACTTGGTGAAAATTGACGCCTGCGCCGGTTGCGCGCTCGCTAGGATCGACCTATATAACGCCAGAAACCTATTTAGGACGTTTCGAAAGATATTGTTTTTTCAACAGGGGTCAACCCGCGCCGCGCGTTCTTAAAAAGCGCGGGGTCCCGTCAGAAGCGAGAAGAGGATCACTATGAGCAAGGTTATCGGAATTGACCTTGGAACCACTAATTCCTGTGTCGCTGTTATGGACGGCAAGGAAGCCAAGGTAATCGAAAACGCCGAAGGCGCCCGCACCACGCCCTCCATGGTCGCGTTCACGGACTCCGACGAGCGTCTCGTTGGCCAACCCGCCAAGCGCCAGGCGGTGACCAATCCCGAGAACACCTTGTTCGCCATCAAGCGTCTAATTGGTCGGCGTCACGATGATCCGATGACTGAAAAAGATAAAGAATTAGTGCCTTATAACATTATCGCCGGCGAAAATGGCGACGCCTGGGTGGAGGCGAACGGAAGCAAATATAGCCCCAGTCAAGTCAGCGCCTTCATACTTCAAAAGATGAAAGAGACCGCCGAGGCCTATCTGGGTGAAAATGTTTCCCAGGCCGTTATTACGGTTCCCGCTTATTTCAATGATTCCCAACGCCAGGCCACCAAGGACGCCGGCAAGATCGCCGGACTGGAAGTGTTGCGCATTATTAACGAGCCGACCGCGGCGGCGCTTGCATATGGCCTGGAAAAAAACGAGACAGGCATTATTGCCGTCTTTGATCTTGGCGGCGGCACCTTTGACGTTTCCATTCTTGAAATCGGCGACGGCGTTTTTGAGGTCAAATCCACAAACGGCGACACTTTTCTCGGCGGCGAGGACTTTGACAAACGCATCGTCGATTATCTGGCTGACGAATTCAAAAAGGAAAGCGGCATTGATCTTCGCTCCGACAAGCTCGCCCTTCAACGTCTCAAGGAAGAGGGTGAAAAGGCCAAGATTGAGCTTTCCAGCGCCATCCAGACCGAGATCAACCTGCCGTTCATCACCGCGGATCAAAACGGCCCAAAACATCTGAACATCAAGCTTACCCGAGCAAAGCTTGAGGCCTTGGTCGAGGACCTGGTCCAAAATACCATTGATCCTTGCAAGAAGGCGCTGAAAGACGCCGGACTTTCCGCCGGGGAAATCAAAGAGGTCATTTTGGTTGGCGGCATGACCCGTATGCCCAAGATTATCGAGACGGTTAAGGATTTCTTCGGCCGCGAACCCCACAAGGGCGTTAACCCCGACGAGGTTGTCGCCGTCGGCGCCGCCATCCAGGGCGGCGTGCTGAAGGGCGATGTCAAGGATGTGCTTCTTCTTGACGTTACGCCGTTGTCGTTGGGCATCGAGACGCTGGGCGGCGTCTTTACCCGCCTGATCGATCGCAACACCACAATACCGACACGAAAAAGCCAGGTCTTCTCCACCGCCGAGGATAACCAGACCGCCGTCACCATTCGTGTCTTCCAGGGTGAACGCGAGATGGCCGCCGACAACAAACTGCTTGGCCAGTTTGACTTGATCGGCGTTCCGCCGGCCATGCGCGGCGTTCCGCAAATTGAGGTGACCTTTGACATCGACGCCAACGGCATTGTTAACGTCTCGGCTAAGGATAAGGCGACCGGCAAGGAGCAAAAAATCCGCATCCAGGCCTCGGGTGGTTTGGGGGACGCCGATATTGAGCGCATGGTTAAGGAGGCGGAACAGAACGCCGAAGAAGATAAAAAGCGCCGCGAATTGGTTGAGACGCGCAATCAGGGCGAAGGCATGGCCCATTCCGCCGAGACAAGCCTTAAGGAGTTTGGCGACAAGGTTTCAGATGATGAAAAACAAGCCATCGAAAATGCCGTCAAGGAACTGCGCGAAACCCTCGAAGGTGATGATGTCGAGGCCATCAAAAGCAAGACGGAAGCTTTGACGCAAGCCTCAATGAAACTGGGCGAGGCCATGTATAAGGCCAGTCAGGAAGAAGCCGCCGGAGACTCTAACCCAGGCGATTCGACGTCGGCTGAAGAAGGTGGTGAGGATCCCGCGGTGGTCGACGCCGACTTCGAGGAAGTGGATCCGGACAAGAAAAAGAAAGACGACTGATCTTTCGCCGTCACTTGGATCGTAATGGGGAAAAGCCCTTTCGATTGTTTTGGAAAATTGTCGGCGAGACTGTTTTTATGAGTGTTTCCTATGGCCAATGAGGACTTCTACGAATTACTCGGCGTTAAACGTGACGCAAGCGCGGAGGAATTAAAGAAAGCCTATCGAAAGTTGGCCATGAAGCTTCATCCGGACCGCAACCCTGATGATAAGGAAGCGGAAAAAAAGTTTAAAAAAATTAATCAGGCTTATGAAATCCTGAAAGACGAACAGAAACGCGCCGCTTATGACCGCTTCGGCCACGCTGCTTTTGAGCAGGGAGGTCCTGGCGGCCCCGGGGGCTTTGGCGCAGGATTCGCTTCGGGTTTCGCCGATATCTTTGATGAAATGTTTGGTGACTTTGCGCATGGGGGTCATCAAGGCGGCCCCAGAGGCCAGGGCCGCGGTTCTGACTTACGCTACAACATGCAAATTACCCTTGAAGACGCCTTTAAGGGCAAGAAAACGAACATTCGAGTCTCCACCTCGGTGGCCTGTAAAGATTGCGGCGGCAGCGGAGCCGCCGGCGGAACGGCTCCAGTGACGTGCGTTACCTGCCATGGTCACGGCAACGTCCGCTCCCAGTCCGGTTTTTTCACTGTCGAGAGAACGTGTCCGTCCTGTAATGGCGCTGGAAAAGTCATCAAGGAGCCTTGCCGAAACTGTGGCGGCGCGGGGAGGGTGCATAAGGAAAAAGCGTTGTCGGTCAGCATCCCGGCAGGCGTCGAGGATGGGGCCCGCATCCGTCTTGGCGGTGAAGGAGAAGCGGGGCTGCGTGGCGGGTCTCCCGGTGATCTTTATATTTTTCTGTCTATCGCGCCGCACAGGATTTTTCAACGCGATGGCGCCGATATTCATTGCCGGGTTCCCATACCCATGATCACAGCGGCGCTCGGTGGAACCGTTGAGGTGCCCACCGTTGAGGGGACGCTGGCCCGCGTCACGATACCGGCGGGCGCTCAAACAGGCCAGCAGTTCCGCCTTAAGGGAACCGGCATGACGGTCCTGCACTCAAAGTCCCGCGGCGACATGTTCGTGCAGACGATTGTTGAAACGCCGGTAAATCTGACCAAGAGGCAAAAAGAACTTCTCAAGGAATTCGCCGCGGAGTCTCCCAATGAAAAACACAGCCCGGAATCTCACGGTTTCTTCTCCAAAGTTAAGGAGTTGTGGGAGGACTTGAAGGATTAATATTGCCGCAAGCCGCGCGCCGGCAACGGAAGGGGGGAAACCATGAAAATCGGAATCGTCGGATGCGCAGGGCGCATGGGACGCATGTTGGTCGCTGAAGTTTTGGCCGCCGACGGCTGTGAACTGGCCGGGGGATGCGAGCTGGCGGGCAGTGATTTTCTGGGGCTGGATCCGGGGGAGCTGGCTGGCGTAAAGGCGACGGGACTGACGGTCGGCGGCGATGCGGGCGCGTTGTTCCAGGCCTCGGACGCGGTTATCGATTTTACGGTTCCCGCCGCCTCCGCCGCCAACGCCTTGCTGGCCGTTGGTAGGGGGGCCGCATTCATTATTGGCACAACCGGCCTTGGCGCCGAGCATATGAAAACGTTACGGCAAGTTTCTGAAAAATGCGCCATCGTTCAAGCCGCCAACATGAGCGTCGGCGTCAACGTGTTGCTTGGATTGACCAAGCAGGCCGCCGGCATTCTCGGGGAAGATTACGACATCGAAATTGTTGAGATGCATCACCGCCATAAAGTGGACGCCCCCTCGGGCACGGCGCTTGCTCTTGGGGCCGCCGCCGCTGAAGGCCGTGGCGTCGATTTGGAAAAAGCGTCTCAGCGCGTGCGCGACGGCCATACCGGCGCTCGAAATCGTGGAGACATTGGATTCGCGACATTGAGGGGCGGCGATGTTGTTGGCGATCACACGGTGGTTTTCGCCGCCGAGGGCGAGCGCATCGAACTCACCCACAAGGCCTCGTCGCGTGAAATTTTCGCCCGCGGCGCCGTCAGGGCGGCGTTATGGGCAGGGGACAAGCCTCCGGGACTTTATACTATGCGCGATGTCTTGGGACTCTAAAAGCCTAGCGCAAAGATGAAGGGATCGAACATTGACGCGCTATACCGCCGCTTAGCCAAGGCCAATCCCACGCCTAAAAGCGAATTGAATTACGCCAACCCCTTTACGCTGCTGGTGGCGGTGGTGCTGTCGGCGCAATCCACCGACAAGGGCGTCAACAAGGCGACTTCGGCGCTTTTCAAGGTGGCCGACACCCCTGAAAAGATGCTGGTTCTGGGTGAGCAGCCCCTCAAGGATCACATTAAGACCATTGGGCTTTACAATAACAAAGCCAAGAATATTATTGGCTTAAGCCAGATTCTTGTGGAGAAACATGACGGTGAAACGCCCCAGGACCGTAACGCCCTCGAGGCCCTTCCCGGCGTTGGACGCAAGACCGCCAATGTGGTGTTGAATGTCGCCTTCGGCCAGCCAGTGATCGCCGTCGACACCCATATTTTCCGAGTCGCCAACCGCACCGGTCTTGCTCCCGGCAAGACACCGTTGGAAGTGGAGCGAAAGCTGGAAAAACTGACGCCGAAAAAATGGAAGCTGCGCGCCCACCATTTGCTGATCCTCCACGGCCGCTATGTGTGCAAAGCGCGCAAACCCCTTTGTGGAGAGTGTGGCGTTGTCGATCTTTGCGGCTTTGAGGGCAAGACCACTTTTGAGGATTAGACGGCCTCTCGGGCGCAAGCGCTTAGCTTGACCCCGTACGCCTTTCCTTGATCAGGCTTATCATGCAATCTTTTTGTTTCATTTCAGCCCCATCGCGGCTTCGCGCCTCCGAGTGAGCCACGGTGAGCGTTTCGACGCCATCCTTCCCATAGAGAAAAACGTCAAGAAGGCAGTCGTCCCCGCCATACTGCCAAACCTGAGCGGGTGCGTCATGGCGCTTGAAGGAAGGCGGACCAAGCAACGCCCCTACGTCATTGCCGCTAAGACCGTTAAGGCGGCTTGGCGCGTAAATGGGCTTGGGTTTCGGTTTGCGGGGCGCGGGCGAGGGCGCCTTTGGCCCCGAAAGGGATGCGCGCGCCGATGGCCTGTTGTTTTTCGAAGGTGGAGGCTTGCGGGCTGTTTGCGTCGCCGATTTTATTGGGGTTCCGGATGTTGCTTTCGGTGACGCGCAACCGGAAACAATGAGAAGGGCCCAGAAAAGCAACGCTAAGCAAACGCCTAATTTGGGCTTCATGTCTTTTTCTTTAGTGGTCTGCGGGCAGGCTTCGTCTCGGCGTCCCCCTCTGTTTTCCACCCTGGCTCCTCTGGGGCGTCTTTCGCCAAGCTCTCCATCTCACCGGCGATTTCGCCACCGGATTCGATGATGATGCGGCCATAGCGGACAACGCCGTAGATTCTCCCGCTATTTCGGACGGTTAACTTGTCCTCTACGGTTAACTCACCCTCGAATCGTCCGCTGATGTCGGCCTCCACCACCTGAGCGCTGCCCTTGAAGAAGCCTTTGGAAGAAACCTCAATAATGCGCGCGTCCTTCAATACCGCCTCGACGCTGCCTTCAACCACCAGCTTTTCGCAAGAGGTAATCTGACCCTTGAGGTGGATATCGCGGCCGACAACAAGTGTCTTGCTTTCGGCGTCGCCGAGATGGGCTCGCTCCATTCGCCGCCGCGGCATCAGGGTGTCGCTGGGGCGGTGAGGTTCGGAATACATTGGTGAAGCCGCCGGCGCCTTGGGGGGCTGGCGAGACGCCTTTTTGGAGAAGGGTTTTAGAGGCGGCGCGATGATTTTCTCGTTGTCGCTTTTTGCATGGGCGCCATCAACTGATTCTTCGTCGCTCAATTTCTTAAACATTTTGCGTTGCCTTTCCAGCTAGCTAAATGGCCTTCTCCAGCCCTCGAAAAAGTGCACCATGACGGCGGTGGCGACGATGGGGGCCAACAGGTTGATAACAGGGATGGTTAGCATAAACGCGATTAATACGCCGGAAAAGAATAACGGTCCCCGGTGCGTCCTTCTTAGCGTCTTGGCCTCTTTTGGGCTGATTCGGCGTTGCGCGACCATCTCGAAATACTCACGGCTTAATAAATAACCGTTTACGCTATAGAAAACAAAAGGGAAAAGAGGCGGGATGATCAAAAACGGCAGCAGCGCCATATTGAGGATAATAATGATGGCCAAGAATTTCGCCGCCGCCAACAGCGATTCGAAAACCGGAATTCCGGGGGCTGGGGGAAGCTCGGGATAATGGCGCGCCTCGACGGCGCCTGCGACCCTCTCCAATAAAAAACTTGTCACCGCGCTGACGACGCCGGGAAACAAAATCCAAGTGATGACCAACGCCGCCAGCCAGCCCAAAACTTCGACGATGGTTTCCATCCACCCCCATGTGAATAAAGGGGTGTTGGAAAGAAGGAAAAGCACAATAATCCAGAGCGTGACGAATACGGCAATAGCCGTGGACAGGCTGACCCATACGACCTTCCGCGTGGGCGGATCATTGAACTGGTCAAACGCCTTAAGAAAGGCCGAGATCATATTGATTCCGTAAAGTTTCTGATAAATACCGTTATATTAGGGTCTGCGACTTAAACATGAATGGTTTACCCGCCTTGAAGACGCCAAGCAACACGTTTTATTTACAGACTTGATTCGAAAGCGCAACATTTTTTAAAAAACATGAAGCCGTCGGCGTCAAAGGGGCGCAAAATGATAATGATTTCGCAATGAACCTACGCGTCCATGGACCAATAATTCAACGTTTGACGAACCATCCGGAAATAGAGGCCTTTTTTATCTTTCCTTGCCGTTAGGCGCGTCGCGGCTATACTGCGCGGCTTGCGGACCTTCCATGGAGTTGAAGCGGATATGCCTAACACAAATTTTGACGTCGTCGGCATCGGCAACGCCATTGTCGATGTCCTCGCCCACGCCGAAGATTCGTTTCTTGAATCTCATGATCTGATTAAGGGAACCATGTCCCTGATTGATTCAAAAGCGGCGGACAAATTGTATGATGAAATGGCTCCGGCGCTTGAGTGCTCCGGCGGCTCGGTGGCCAACACCATCGCTTCGTTGGCCTCACTGGGCGGCCGCGGCGCCTTCATTGGCAAGGTGCGCGACGATCAACTCGGCGACATTTTTCGCCACGACATCCGGGCGATGGGCATCGCCTTTGAAACTAAGCCGTCGCGCTATAGCGCCGCCACCGCCCGTTGTTTGATTTTGGTGACGCCGGACGCGCAGCGCACCATGCAGACCTATTTGGGAGCGTGCGTTGAACTGGGACCGGATGACATTGATGAAGACATGATCGCCGCATCCCGCGTTACCTATCTAGAGGGCTATCTTTGGGATCCGCCGAAGGCCATGGAGGCTTTCGTCAAGGCCGCCACCATCGCCCGTAAAGCCGGGCGCAAGGTGGCGTTAAGCCTGTCCGATCCGATGTGCGTTAATCGCCACCGGGCCGATTTTATTGACCTGGTGGACAATCACACTGACATTCTGTTCGCCAACGAAGCCGAGATCACCTCGCTATACCAAGAGGGATCTTTCGATGCCGCCCTGCAAAAAGTTCGTGGCCACTGTGAAATTGCGGCGCTCACCCGTAGCGAAAAGGGAGCGGTGGTGATCTCTGGCGACGAGGTGCATGTGCTTGACGCCGAACCTGTGGAAAAGGTTGTAGACACCACCGGCGCCGGAGACGCCTACGCCGCCGGCTTTCTGTATGGACTCACGGACGGCAGGGGGCTTTATGATTGCGGACGCATGGGCTCGATCGCCTCCGCCGAAGTGATCAGTCACTTCGGCGCCCGGCCTGACGCGCCGCTTGACAAATTGATAAGACAAAAGCTTGGCTGACGCTAAAACCGAAAAACTTCGCAACATCGCCATCATCGCCCACGTCGATCACGGCAAGACCACCCTGGTTGACGCCATGTTTCGCCAGAGCGGGGTGTTCCGCGACAACCAGCGCGTGGCGGAGCGCGCCATGGATTCAGGCGAGCTGGAGCGCGAGCGCGGCATCACCATCCTGTCCAAGTGCACCTCAATCAAGTGGCGGGATTTGCGCATCAATATCGTCGACACCCCCGGCCATGCTGATTTTGGCGGCGAGGTGGAGCGCATCCTGGGCATGGTCGACGGCGTGGCGCTGCTGGTGGACGCCGCCGAGGGCCCCATGCCGCAGACCAAGTTCGTTACCGGAAAAGCGTTAAAACTGGGATTGAGGCCCATTGTGCTGCTCAACAAGGCGGACCGGCCCGACGCCCGGGTTCATGAGGTTCATGAAGAGGTGTTCGACCTGTTCGCGGCCTTGGAGGCCACGGATGAGCAGCTTGATTTTCCGCTTCTCTTCGCTTCAGCCAAGGAAGGGTGGGCCGGCGCCGAGGCGGATAAACGGGGCGAGAACTTGGAGCCGTTGTTCAACGTTATTGCGGAACATGTTCCGCCGCCCAAGGCTGACGCGGAAGGCCCATTCGTCATGTTGGCGACCACATTGGAGAATGATCCGTTTCTGGGCCGTGTTTTAACCGGGCGCATTCAATCGGGCTCGGTCGCCGCCAACATGCCCGTCAAGGCGATCAGGCGCGACGGCAAGGCGGTGGAGCAAACCAAGGTGACCAAGATCCTCGCCTTCAGGGGACTGGAGCGGGTGGCGTTGGACAGCGCGGATGCGGGCGATATCGTGGCCTTGGCCGGGTTTTCCACGGCCACCGTCGCCGACACCCTGTGTGCGCCCGAGGTTGAAACGCCGATCGCCGCCGATCCCGTCGATCCGCCGACCCTGTCGATGCTTTTCTCCATTAACGATTCGCCTCTCGCCGGCAAGGACGGCTCCAAGGTGACGACCCGCATGATCCGCGAACGGCTGTTGCGCGAAAGCGAGGGCAATGTGGCCATCCGCGTCTCCGAGACCGGCGCCAAGGACGCCTTTGAGGTGGCCGGCCGCGGAGAGCTGCAACTGGGCGTGCTCATCGAAACCATGCGCCGCGAGGGCTTCGAGCTTTCCGTCGGGCGCCCCAGGGTGCTGTTCCGCGACGACCCCGAGACCGGCGCGAAACTTGAGCCCATCGAGGAAGTGCTTGTGGATGTTGATGAGGAATACTCGGGCCTTGTGGTCGAGGCCATCAGCGTGCGCAAGGGGCGGATGAAGGATATGCGCCCATCGGGCGGCGGCAAGGTGAGGATTAGCTTTTTGGCGCCTTCGCGGGGGTTGATCGGCTATCACGGCGAGTTCCTCACCGAGACTCGCGGCACCGGCGTCATGAGCCGTTTGTTCCACGGCTACGACCCCTTTAAGGGGCCGATCCCCAGAAGGCGCAACGGGGTTTTGATCGCTATCGCCGACGGCAAATCCGTAGCCTACGGATTAAAGGGCCTGGAAGGCCGCGGGCCGCTTTTTATCGGCGCTGGAGAACAGGTTTATCAAGGCATGATCATCGGCGAGCACAGCCGCGGCAACGATCTGGAAGTGAATCCCATGAAATCCAAGCAACTCACCAATATTCGCGCATCGGGCAAGGACGACGCCGTGACCCTGACGCCGCCCCGGCGCATGAGCCTGGAACAGGCCATCGCCTATATCGAGAATGATGAGCTGGTGGAGGTAACGCCCAACCACCTTCGACTGCGCAAGACTTTGCTGAGTCCCCATGAGCGTAAACGGGAATCGCGGAAAAAAGAGGCTGAGTAGCGCTGAGCCATTCCCTGTCTTGCGCGGGTTTCGGCCAGTGGCTTGTATCATCTTAATTGTACCCTTACGATCGCTTTTCCCGTTTCCTCGGTAGGAGGGGGCGCGACGGCGATGCCGAAGCATCGTTTAGCGTTCCCGACGCCCCGAGGGGACGGGAAAAGCGACCCGGAGGGCGGCGTTGCGAGGCTTCCGGACGTCGTCGCGCGCCGCTTGTGGTGGGAATACACCACGGCGCA
>CAJXGZ010000035.1 GCA_913053795.1 uncultured Rhodospirillales bacterium
TCGCCCATATCTGCAAGATAGCAGGCGATTTGCCCAAGGATACGCTGGTGGCCCTGTGCATGAGCGGACGCGGCGACAAGGACCTGGACACTATTGCCAAATATGAAGGCCCGGGCGCCAAATATGGAGACGGAAAGTCATGAGCGGGCGCATCGAAAAACGTTTTTCCCAGTTGAAAGCCGCGGGACGCGGCGGCTTGGCGACGTTTATCTCCGCCGGCGACCCGGACCAGGCGACGTCCATGGAAATCCTTAAGGCTTGCCCGAGGCGGGCGCCGACCTGATCGAGCTGGGCCTGCCGTTTTCGGACCCCATGGCCGACGGGCCGTCCATCCAGGCGGGCTCGGAGAGGGCCTTGAAAGCCGGGGCCTCGGCGAAAAAGACCTTGGAGATGGTGCGCCAATTCAGAAAAGACGACAACGGCACGCCGTTGATCCTCATGGGCTACTACAACCCCATCTATGTCTATGGGACAGAAGCCTTCGCGCACGACGCGGCGAACGCCGGAGTCGACGGGCTGATTATCGCCGACCTGCCGCCGGAGGAAGCCGGGGAGCTTTTGGGACCGGCGAAAGACAACGGATTGCGCCTCGTCTTCCTTACGGCGCCGACCACCGACGATGGGCGCCTGCCGCGAGTCCTTGAGCACGCCAGCGGCTTTATCTATTACGTGTCGATCACCGGCATCACCGGAACCAAGTCGGCGGACGCCGCCCATATCCGCCAAGCGGTGGAGCGCTTGCGGCGCCATACGGACCTGCCCATCGCCGTCGGCTTTGGAATCAAAACGCCCGAACAGGCGGCGGAAGTGGCGGAAGTCGCCGACGCCGCCGTCGTCGGCTCGGCCCTGGTCGACAGGATCGCGGAAAACCTGGACAGCGACGGCGCTCCTGGTCCAGGCTTGGTGGACGCCGCGCTCGGGCTGGTCCGGGATTTGAGCGAAGGCGTGCGCAACGCGAGGAAGGAAGCGGCTTAAATGAATTGGCTCAAGAATTTTGTAAAACCAAAGCTGCGCGAACTCGTCGGCGGGCGCAAGGATGCGCCCGAGGATCTCTGGCGCAAGTGCCACAATTGCGAAGAGATGGTGTTCCACCGCGACCTGGAAAAGGATTTGTGGGTGTGCCAGCACTGCGGGCACCACATGCGCATGGACTCCAAAAGGCGGCTCGTCATGCTGTTCGACGAAGGCGAATACCAGACCATCGAGCTGGGCGAGGCGCTCACCGACCCGCTCAAGTTCAGGGACATCAAGAAATACACGGAGCGTCTCAAAGAAGCCCAGGGCAGGAACGGCGCCACCGACGCCCTCACCGTGGCCCACGGAAAGATGGGCGGCTTGAGCGTGGTGGTGGCGGTCCTTGATTTCAGCTTCATGGGCGGCTCCATGGGCGTCGCCGTCGGCGACGGTCTGCTGGCCGCGGCGCGCCTTGCGGTGGTTCAGGACGCCTCCTTGATCGTGGTTCCGTCCTCGGGCGGCGCCCGCATGCAGGAAGGCATCCTGTCCCTGATGCAGCTGCCGCGCACCACCATCGCCGTCGAGGAAGTGCACGAAGCGGGCTTGCCCTATATCGTCATCCTCACCGACCCCACCACCGGCGGCGTCTCCGCCTCCTTCGCCATGCTCGGCGACGTCGCCATCGCCGAGCCGGGCGCCATTATCGGATTCGCCGGGGCCCGCGTCATCGAGCAGACCATCCGCGAAAAACTGCCCGAGGGCTTCCAAAAATCCGAATACCTGCTGAAGCACGGCATGGTGGATATGGTGGTCCATCGCCACGAATTGCGCGCCACCGTGATCCGCGTGCTGTCCTTGCTGCGCAACCCCGAACCCGCCGCCGACGTGCTTTCCATCCCGGCCTCCGAGGAATGCGAAGCCGCCGCCGGCGCGCCGCCGCCCCTTGATGCGGCTCCTCATAAAGAGCCTGGGGACAACCCCGCTGAATAACATCCTCCAGCGGCTTAAAAGCCTGCACCCCAAGCGCATCGATTTATCCCTGGGGCGCGTGCGGCGGCTTCTGGAGAGTCTGGGGAATCCCCAGGACAAGCTGGCGGCGACGGTTCACGTGGCGGGGACCAACGGCAAGGGCTCGCTGATCGCCTTTCTCGGATCCTGCCTGACGGCGGCGGGATACAAGGTCCAGGCCTACACGTCGCCGCACCTGACGCGCTTCAACGAGCGCATCCGACTTGCCGGCGGCGAAATCGGGGATAAGGATTTGGCGGATCTGCTGGCGCAATGCGAGGACGCCAACGGCGGCCAGGCGATTACCTTCTTCGAGATCACCACCGCCGCCGCCTTCCTCGCCTTCGCGCGCGAACCCGCCGATATTTTATTGTTGGAAACCGGCTTGGGCGGGCGGCTGGACGCCACCAACATGGTGAAGCGCCCGGCCCTCACCGCCATCACCCCGATTTCCGAAGACCACCACGCGTTCCTCGGCGGAACCCTCGGCGACATCGCGGCGGAGAAAGCGGGAATCCTTAAAAGCGGCGCCGCTTGCGTCCTCGCCGCCCAAAGCCCGGCGGCGATGGACGCCATCGAAAAGCGGGCCAAGGAAATCGGCGCCCCGCTTTTCATCGAAGGAAGGGATTGGTTTGCTCACCTTTCGCAGCACCCAGGATCGCCCCCGGGATCGCCCCCGGGATCGCCCCATGGGCCGCCCTTGGGCCTTGTCGGCGCCCATCAGGTCCAAAACGCGGGACTGGCGGTGGCTTGCCTGGAAAGACTCGACGGCTTCGGGGTTAGCGAGGACTCCCTCAACAAGGGCCTGAAAAGCGCCCGCTGGCCGGGACGCCTGCAACGGCTTGAAGACGGCGCCTTGGCGGACCTCTTGCCGCCGGGCTGGGAGCTTTGGCTCGATGGCGCCCACAACCCGGCGGGCGCGCGCGCTCTGGCGGTTCAGGCGCAAAGTTGGAAAGACAAGCCCTTGCGCCTGATCCTGGGAATGATGCGGGGAAAAGACCCGGCGGCGTTCCTGGCGCCTTTGGCGGGATTCGCCGCAAGCGCCCACGCCGTGCCCATCCCCGGCGAAGAGGGAAGCTTAAGCGCTGAGGATGTGGCGCGCGCGGGCCGCGCCTTGGGAATGGATTGCGGCGCCGCCGACAGCATAGCCGCCGCCTTCAAGGATATGGCGGCGGCCTCGCCCGAGCCGGCGCGGGTTTTGGTTTGCGGCTCGCTGTATCTGGTGGGATCAGCGCTTACTCTTTAACCCAACGCCAGGCGGCGTCCTTGTCGGCGAGGTCGAAGAACCGCACTTCGCCCTTCATCAACACGTTAAAGAGCTTGGCCGACATCTCCTCCCAGGTCTTGTCCCCGACCAAGGCGATGCATTCGAAGTCGGTCCAGTGAGTCATGCCGAAGGCGAAGTCGTCCCAGGCCGCCATGGGCTCCCAGCCCTCGAAACCCCGCATGTCCACCAACATGCGGATGGGACCGTGGGCGGCGATGATTTCCTCCAGCTTGGGCAGAAACTCTTTGTAATCAGCGTCGCTAAGCGCGCCTTCGGCGCGAACGCCAACGACTTTTCCCTCGCTTTCGGGAAGCATATGAAACATGCCTTGCCTCCTTACTTTTTAGCTGCTTTCGTTTGCGGCTTGTCCAGCCCCATGGACTCAAGCGCCTGAACAATGATGTCCGTTACATGGCTGTAATCGGAGAAGTGATCCGTATTGATCGTCAGGTCGAAATGAAGGGGGTCATTGAGCCGTTTGCGGAACATCTTCCAGATCAATTCACCGCGATCCTTATTGCTTTCGCGCACCTTTTTCTTGGCTTCCGCCAAGGAGGTCCTGTCCTGCATGGCGATTCGCTTGGCGCAGGTTTCGACGGAGCCGGCAATGCGCACCCTCAACACGTCACGCCCGGTCAGGACGAGATTGCCGCCACGCCCGAGAATAACGCCGCCCTTGTGGTACAGCCAGCGAATGGTCACCTCCAAAAAATGCAGGTAGTCATCCTTTTTCACATTCCTGCCTGACAGCATCGAGTATAGCCAGGCGGTGCTGCTCTTGGAGTGCTTTTCGTGCAGAAGCGTCATTGTTTTATTGTTGACCTTGCCCTGCTTGGCGATGGAGTCGAGGATTAAGCTGCCGTAGCATTTCACGCCCAGCCTTTTCGCCAACTCATGAGCGATTTCTTCACCGCCGCTGCCGATAGTCCTGGAAATAGTGATGACCGGCTTACGCGCCTGCTCGTCAAGCTGGCCGCTCTCCATTTCCGCCGACTGCGACATCGCCCGCATTACCGCTTGCACATCGACCATGGCGCCGCCCTTTCCGCTTTCGTATTAATAATATTGACTTATTTATAAATGTAGTCCCTTGGTCTGGTCCCGCAACCCTTCTGAGCCCACGAGATGCGGCAATATGGCGTTGGTCACCGATTCACCCAAAATAGGGCATAATCTCGCCACATTTCTTTTGTTTAATCATTCTCGTAGGCCCCTCAATAACCTACACCGGAGAATCCCCTTCTCCGGACCCTCGATAAAGGCTTGTACCGAGCCTGCCCCAACGGTCGAGTTTCTTAATTGAAACTCGACCGTCCTTTTTTGTGCTGGGGCTGGGGTTTAATTATGGAGCCCAATCGTCTTTTTTTGCAATAGGGATCGGATTTCAATTAAGAAATCCGGCATAATGCTTTTTTTCCAATTTGGCGACATTTCACAAGAAGCCCTGCTCATGACTTGCCTTCACCCAACCCCAGAACTGCGATGACACGGTTCAGCGGCCAAGACCTTGTTTGCATCCGCGGCGAGCGATGCGTGTTCTCGGGTTTGAGCTTCAATCTCGACGCCGGCGGCGCACTGGTTTTGACCGGACCCAACGGCTCGGGCAAATCGAGCCTGTTGAGGCTGATGGCGGGTCTTTTGCGCCCAGCCAGCGGCAAAATCGCCTGGAACGGAGAGAACACCGCCGAGGAGCCCGAAGTCCATAACGGGCGCCTGCACTACGTAGGACATCTTGACGCCGTAAAGCCGGTCTTGAGCGTTCGCGAAAATCTGAGTTTCTGGGCCGCGCTCAGGGGCGCCGAATCGAATGTGGACGGAGCGCTGAAAGCCTTCGCCATCGACCGCCTCGCCGAAGTTCCGGGCAAGTTTCTCTCCGCCGGACAGAAGCGCCGCGTCGGCTTGGCGCGCATCGCCGCCGCGGCCGCTCCTTTGTGGCTGCTGGACGAGCCGACCACGGCGTTGGACGTGAAAGCCATCGCCGGCCTTGAAAACCTTATCGCCAAGCACCGCGAAGGCGGCGGCATGGTGGTGGTCTCCACCCATACGGAAATCGCCGTGGGCGGGTCTGAGAACCTGGACTTGACCGAGTACGCCAAGCGCCGTGACCCCCGTTTCGCCGCTGACCATGAGGCGGCTTGATGGGACGTTTCTGGCATATCATCCGCCGCGATCTGCAAATGGCGATGAAGCAAGGCATGGACAGCTTCATGGTGGTCATGTTCTTCGTCATCGCCGTGGTGCTGTTTCCCTTGGGCGCCGGACCCGAGGCCAACATGCTGGCCCGCATCTCCGCCGGCGTCATCTGGGTTGCGGCGCTGCTGGCCTCCATGCTGTCGCTGGAGAGGCTGTTCCAAACCGACTACGAGGACGGCTCGCTGGAGCTGCTGTCGCTGGCCCCCTACCCCCTGGAGGCGGTGGTGCTGGCCAAGGTTTGCGCCCATTGGCTGACCACGGGATTGCCGCTGATCGCCGCCGCGCCGCTGCTGGCGGTGCTGTTGAATATGCAAACGGAAGGTTTCGTCATTCTGGCGGCGGCGCTGGCCTTGGGAACGCTGTCCCTCAGCCTGATCGGCGCGGTGGGGGCCGCCCTTATTCTCGGCTCAAGGCGCGGCGGGGTGTTGCTGTCGCTGCTGATCCTGCCCCTTTACATTCCGGTGCTGATCTTCGGCGTCAGCGCCGTCGACGCGGCCATCGGCGGCTTCCCCATGAAAGCGCAATTCCTGATTCTCGGCGGATTTTTCTTGGCCGCCCTGCCGCTATGCCCATGGGCTTCGGCGGCGGCGCTAAGACAGGCTTTGGAGTAATTATCTGGAAAACCGGGAGACCAAGCGTTAAATAGCCACTTCTTTATCTGGAAAGACAATAATAATGCTGCACCGTTTCGCCAATCCGGCGCGTTTCATGCGACTGAGCGGAGTCTTGTTGCCTTGGATGGCGGGCGCCGCCATCATTCTGGTCGCCGCCGGTCTTTACATGGGTCTGTTCGTCGCTCCCGCCGACTTCCAGCAAGGGGAAAGCGTGCGCATCATGTACGTGCATGTGCCCAACGCCTGGATGGCCTTGTTCAGTTACACAGCCATGGCGGTGGCCAGCGCCGTCGCCTTGATCTGGAAACATCCCCTGGCCGATCTGGCCGCCAAGTCGAGCGCCCCCATCGGCGCCTGTTTCACTTTTCTCGCCCTGCTGACCGGCTCGCTGTGGGGCAAGCCCATGTGGGGAGCCTTTTGGGTGTGGGACGCGCGCCTGACCTCGATGCTGGTGCTGTTCTTTTTGTATCTCGGCTATCTGGCTCTTTACAACGCCTTTGACGATCCCACGCGCGGCGCCAGGGCGGCGGCCATTTTGGCCCTGGTTGGCTTCGTCAACGTGCCCATCATCAAGTTCTCGGTGGATTGGTGGAACACTCTTCATCAGCCGGCCAGCGTCATCAAAATGGGCGGCCCGTCAATTGACTCAACCATGTTGTGGCCGTTGTTGCTGATGGCCATCGGCTTTAACTTTTTATATTTCTGGGTGCTGTTGCTGAGAATGCGTGGCGAAATCCACGCCAACAAAATCAGAATGATCCGCCTCAGGCAGGTTCACGGGTAGGATAGACCGTGGAAACCATAACAAATTTTTTGGAGATGGGCGGTTACGCCGTCTATGTCTGGCCGAGTTACCTGATCACCGCCGTGGTCCTTATCGGCGCGCTGGTTTCCTCCATCCGATTCCTCAAGCGCAACGCCGAGACCTTAAAGGCGCTTCAAGAGGAGGATAAAGGTGAAGCGTAAACACAAACGCCTTGTCTTTGTCATCATCGCCTTGGTCCTGCTGGGCGGCGCCGTGGGCTTGGTGATGAGCGCCTTCGAAGAGAACATCGTCTTCTTCCACAGCCCCACCGACGTGGTCGAGAAAAAAATCAAGATCGGCAAGCGGCTGCGTCTCGGCGGCCTGGTGGAGGAAGGCAGCGTCGAAAGGAAGGGAACGCGGGTCATGTTCCGGGTGACCGACCTCGTCAACTCCATTCCCGTCGTTTACATTGGAATCCTTCCCGACCTGTTCCGCGAGGGACAAGGCGTGGTCACCGAAGGGCTGATCAAGGACGGCGTGCTCGAGGCCGACGAGGTTCTGGCCAAGCACGATGAAAACTACATGCCGCCCGAGGTCGCCGACGCCCTCAAGAAATCCGGCAAGTGGGACGAGATGAGCGGCGCCGTGAAGCGCCCGGGCCCAGGTTCCGGCTCCGGCGCCAAGGAAGAGGCCAAATGATCATAGAAGCCGGGCATTTCGCCCTCATCCTGGCGCTGTTCGTAACCTTGGCGCAGGCGGTTCTGCCGTTGGCCGGCGCCCATAGGGGGAACGCCTCATGGATGGCGGCGGCGCCGGCGGCGGCGATGGCGCAGTTCCTGCTCATCGCCATTTCCTTCGGAGCCCTGACCAACGCCTACGTCACATCCGATTTTTCCGTCCTCAACGTCGCGCTCAAGGCCATCGCCACGCTCAACGAAGAGCTGAAGGCCGCCCGCAAGTCAAGTTCAAAGGCCGTTTATGATAAGGTGGATTGGCTGTCCTCCTTCGTCACGTTTGTTGCGGTTGCGCTCGGCGTCACGCTGGCTTCTCTGGTCGCTTTTCAAGTCTGGTTCACCTCGTTCCGCCTGGGCCGCCCCATGGGCCGCATGGTCAAGTCCATGAACCGTCTCGCCAGCGGCGACGACTCGGTGGATGTGCCGGCCCTCGGACGCGGCGATGAGATCGGCGAGATGGCCCAAGCCGTCCAGGTGTTCAAGGAGAACGCCCTAGAAATGAACCGTCTTGAAACCGAACAGAAAGAAACCGAAAAACGCACCAAAGGGGAAAAACGCGCCATGATGAAAAACATGGCGGACGAATTTGAAAACAGCATCGGCGGCGTCGTCCAATCGGTGTCCTCGGCGGCCACCCAGATGCAGTCCTCGTCCCAGGCCATGGCGGCGACATCCGAGGAGACCAGCCGCCAGTCGACGGCTGTGGCGGCGGCGTCCGAGCAGGCCTCCGCCAATGTCCAGACGGTGGCCTCGGCGGCGGAGGAGCTGTCCAGCTCCATTGCCGAGATCGGCCGTCAGGTGGATCAATCCTCTAAAATCGCCGACAAAGCGGTTAAGGACGCGAAAAGCACGGACCAGCAGATTCAAGGGCTTGCCGAATCGGCCAGCAAGATCGGAGAAGTGGTGGCCCTGATCACCGATATCGCCGACCAGACCAACTTGTTGGCGCTGAACGCCACCATCGAGGCGGCGCGGGCGGGAGACGCCGGCAAAGGCTTCGCCGTGGTCGCGAGCGAAGTCAAGAACCTGGCCAACCAAACGGCCAAGGCCACCGAGGAGATTAGCGAACAGATCGACGGCATTCAAACCGCCACGCAACAGTCGGTCGAAGCCATCCAAAGCATCGGCAGAACCATCGGCGAAGTCAACGAAATCACCACCACCATCGCCGCCGCCGTCGAGGAGCAAAGAGCCGCAACGCAGGAAATCGCCCGCAACGTGGAGCAGGCGGCTTCAGGAACGACCGAAGTCACCACCCACATTACAGGCGTCACCCAGGCGGCCGGTGAAACCGGAACCGCCGCCAACCAAATTCAAACGGCTTCAAACGAGCTTTCCCAGCAATCGGAGTTACTGAAGCGCGAGGTGGATAAGTTCCTGCTTACGGTCAGGTTCAGGGCGGCGTAATTTTATAGACTAACCGTACAGGTACATGGTGATGGCCACCGCGCCGGCTATACCCGCCACGTCGGCGCTGAGGCCCGCCGCCAGGGCGTGGCGGATGCGCCGGACGTTCACCGCGCCGAAGTAAACGGCGAGGACATAAAAGGTGGTCTCGGTGGACCCTTGAAAGGTGCTCACCAAATAGCCCGTGTAGCTGTCCGGCCCTATCGCCGGGTCGTTGATGATGGAGGCCAAAACCCCATAGGCGCCGGAGCCGGAAAGCGGCCGCAACAGGGCCATGGGCAGGGCTTCCGCCGGCAATCCGAGAGGCGCCGTCACCACCGACAACGGCGCGATCAGCATGTCCATGGCGCCGCTGGCGCGAAACATGCCCACAGCCACCAGTATGGCCACCAGATAGGGGATGATGCGCAAGGCCACCTTAAATCCGTCCTTGGCGCCTTCGACGAAGACCTCATAGACGGGAACCTTCCGGGCCACGCCGAAACCAAGAAAACCGACCATCAGCCCGGGAATGATCCAAGGCGCGATCTGGCGGCCATAAGCCACCGTCAGGGGAATAAGCGTGAAAACCGCCGCCAGCAGAATGAACGACACCCAGGCCGGATAGGCGTGATCGGCGTCGCTGACTGAAATATCCTCAAGGGACGCTTCGGATCCACTCTTTTCAGTGGGCGCCGCGCCCGTTGAGCTGTGGCCCATGCGCCAATAGCGCTGGCAGAGCTTGGCCATGAAGATGGCGACGGTGGTCGAAACGATGGTGGCGAACAGCGTCGTCGGGACGATCCCCGCCGGGTCCTGGGAGCCCGCCGCCGCCCTCAGCGCGATCACGCCGGTGGGAAGAAGGGTGACGCTGGAGGTGTTGATGGCCAGGAACAGAACCATGGAGTTGGAGGCCGAGCCCTTCACCGGATTCAATTTATCCAACTCCTGCATGGCCCGGATGCCAAACGGCGTCGCCGCATTCCCCAACCCCAGAACATTGGCCGACATGTTGAGAATCATCGCCCCCATGGCCGGATGATCGGGGGGGACGTCGGGGAAAAGCCTCTGCATCAAAGGCCGCATGACGCGCGCGATGATCACCAGAAGGCCGCCGGCCTCGGCCACCTTCATCAGCCCCAGGAACAAAGCCATGACGCCGACCAGTCCCAAAGCGAGAGTCACCGAAGCCGCCGCCGAATCGACCATGGCGGCGGCGAGCAAATCCATCGGCGCCTTGGCGCCGGCCCCCGGATCAATCCAGGTTATTTGGCGATAACCGGCGACCGTGAAGGCGATCATAACAATTGCGAAGAAAATGCCGTTCATGCCGCCCCACCTAGGGTCCAGACTCATTCAAATGATGCCCTTTGGTTTGGAAAGAATAGCGCAGGACAAGGAGAGAGCTTGAAATAAATGCATATCATTATTGAAAGTTCTCGACGCCGACCTGCGCTATTATCTCCAAATCCCTTCGGCCTGCGCCTGCGGCAAGATTGGGGGACGGCCCCCTATTCTCCTCTCACGTCGTTGCGAAATCCTTGTGATGCGCCAGCATCACTGCGGCTTCCGCGCCTAGTGAGAGGAAAATAGGGGGCCGCCAAAGGGTATCATTTGAATGAGTTTGGACCCTAGTACTCCGGATCGAACATATGATACCCATAGTCCATGACCGGCGCCATTTCCATTTCGCCCGCGCCTATTCCCGGCGTATTGCTGGCCGGCGGTAAATCATGGCGAATGGGCGGACGTGAAAAGTGCCTTCTGGAATTGGCCGGCCGTCCATTGCTGGACCACGTCATCGGGCGCGCCCAACCCCAAGTCGACGTCTTGATTCTCAATGCGCCCGGAGACCCGGCGCGATTCGCCTCTTTCGGCCTGGAGGTGGCCGCCGACGTTATCGATGGCTTCGCCGGCCCCCTCGCCGGCGTTCTCACCGGTATGGAATGGGCGCGGACGAACACGCCCCAAGCCCGCCACATCGCCACCTTTCCCTGTGACGCGCCATTTCTGCCAAATGATCTGGTCGCCCGCCTAAGGGAAGCCGCTCAATCGGAGAACGCCGCCATCGCCCTCGCCGCCTCGGCGGGCCGCGAGCATCCGGCGTTCGCCTTGTGGCCGGTGGAGATGATGGAAGACCTGCGCCGCGCCACCACCGAGGAGGGTTTGCGCCGCATGGGCGAATGGACGGCGCGATGCAAAGCGGCCCGCGTCGAATACCCATGCCAGCCCGTCGATCCTTTTTTCAACATCAACAGCCCTCAAGACTTGGCTGAAGCGGAGCGGATATTGAGCCATTCAAGGCCGTCCCTTATATAGGACCGTTTTTTCTGATCGCCGGCGTTTAATTTGCTTTTTTTTTGCAGAATCCCTACCTTAGACTCACCTTCAGTGGGATAAAGCCATGAATAAGATCGTTGAAAAGGCCGTCAAAACTATGCGGGAGTTGCCCGATAAAGAGGCAACCCTTGCCGCACAGGTCATGCTGAGTGTGGTGGAGAGACCCCATGGCCTTGAAAGAATGGAGGCTCTTGCCTTAACGGCCCGTAAACAAGCGAAAAAAGCAGGACTCACCGAAGCGGAAGTGGACGCTATCGTAAAGCATGGCTGAAGTTCGCGTTGTCGTCGATACCAACATTTGGCTCAATTATCTGTTCTTCAAAAATGCCGCGACTTCACAGACGGTGCGGCTCCTGTTTTCACAAGGGCATACCGTCATCGCCTCCGAACAAACCCTTGAGGAAGTCCGCAACGTTCTAAGCCGCGAAAAGTTTGATCGTATTCTTCCTCTTGAATTGCGCCTTGCGTTCTATTTCGAGATTGGAGAACTCTCGGAAATCATCAAGCCGACCAGCGCCATCACGGTTTGCCGCGATCCAAAGGACAATATGTTCCTTGAGGCCGCACTGGATGGAAAGGCGGACTACCTGGTGACGCGCGACAAAGATTTGCTTGAATTGGATGGCGACAGTTACCCGGATTGGAGCTTCCGGATCGTTACGCCAGGTGATTTTCTTGACTTATTTCATCAGCGATAGTTGATAGGAAGTACGTAAAGACCCCATCGACTCCTTCCACAACATCAACACGCCAGAGGGCCTGGCAGAGGCGTCCCGCCTTGTCCAGGCGGCCCATATCGGCTAAATAGCGTTCATGCGCGCCGAGATCGAAACCCTGGTCCAGGAAATCAAGCAGTCGTTGGAGCTGCTGAGGAGGCGCCTTTGACTACGGCAACGCGGCGCCGCGCCTGGATGAACTGAACGCCGAAACGGAAAATCCTGACTTCTGGAAAGACGCCGCCAAGGCGCAAGCCGTGATGCGCGGGCGCACCCGTCTTGAGAACGGCATCGAAGCCATCCACACCCTTGAACGTGAGCTTGCCGACAACGTCGGCCTACTGGAATTGGGCGAAGCCGAGGGCGACGAAGATGTGGTCTCGGAGGCCGAGGCGGCCCTGGCGGCGGCGCGCGACGTCGCCGCCAAGGCGGAGTTGGAGGCCCTTCTCTCGGGCGAGGCCGACGGCAACGACTGCTACCTGGAGGTTCACGCCGGGGCCGGCGGCACCGAGGCCCAGGACTGGACCGAGATGTTGCAGCGCATGTACGTGCGCTGGGCCGAGAGGCGTTCCTACAAGGTGGAATGGCTGGAGGAAAGCGCCGGCGTCGAAGCCGGCATCAAATCGGCCACCCTTAAAATCAAGGGAACCAAC
>CAJXGZ010000036.1 GCA_913053795.1 uncultured Rhodospirillales bacterium
CCCGCCATTGTGAATAAATTGGCGCCGGCGCCCAACAACGCTCCAAAGCCCGCAGGCAAGCCGAAGCCAGCCGCCAAGGCGCCTGCCGCCCAGGCTGAACCGAACAGAATGATCATGGAGATGAACCGCATTAACGAGGCCAACGCCCTGCGTCAATCGGGAGCTTATCAGACAGGTTACATGGTGGACTCCGGGGCCGGCGGCTACGCGCCCTTGCCGGGCGCCATGCAAAGGTCGGCGCCGAAAAACATCTCGGAGCAAATTCAGCGTCTCTCCGCCTATTACGCCAACTTGCATAATTAAACACCTATTGTGAACGACGGGTTGCTCTAATTCCGCCGGACGCGGAAATAGAACCCTTTTTCTTTTAAGCTTGAAGGTTCTTGCCGCGGGCCGGGACTGCCGATAGGTTGCCCCATTCCTTTGGAGCAAGCGTTCGTGAAGTATATTTCCAGCCGTGGCGAGGCGTCGGGCCTTTCCTTTGACGATGTGCTGTTGGCCGGCTTGGCCCGCGACGGCGGCCTCTTTGTTCCCCAGTCCTGGCCGCGTTTTTCAAAAGACGACATCCGCGCCCTTGAAGGCCTGTCTTACGCCGATGTGGCGGCGCGCGTCATGGCGCCTTACCTGGGCGGCTGCATGGATGGGGACGATTTCGCCGCCATGACGGCCGAAACCTACAAGGATTTTGACCATCCGGACGTGGCGCCCCTAAAAAAATTGGACGAAAAGGGCGATTTATGGCTGATGGAGCTGTTTCACGGCCCCACATTGGCCTTCAAGGACTACGCCTTGCAGCTGGTGGGGCGCTTGTTCGACCATGTTTTGAAAAAACGGGGCCAGCGCCTGACCATTGTCGGCGCCACATCCGGCGACACCGGCTCCGCCGCCATCGAGGCCTGCCGCGACCGCGACTCCCTTGAGGTCTTCATCCTTCACCCCAAGGGGCGGGTCAGCGACGTCCAGCGCCGCCAGATGACATGCGTGGCTTCCGCCAATATCCATAATCTGGCCGTGGAGGGAAACTTTGATGATTGCCAGAACATGGTCAAGGCCTTGTTCAATGACGAAGTGTTTCGCGACCGCTACAACCTGGGCGCCGTCAATTCCATCAACTGGGCGCGCATCATGGCCCAAATCGCCTATTATTTTGTCGCCGCGGCGAAAGTTGGGGCCGCAAGGGGAGGCGTAACGCCTGTGTCGTTCGCCGTTCCCACCGGCAATTTCGGCAATATCTTCGCCGGCTACGCCGCCCGGGAAATGGGCTTGGAAATCAATCGGTTGGTAATTGGCTCAAACCGGAACGATATTCTTTACAGGTTCATACAGACCGGCAAGATGGAGACCAGCGCGGTGCGCCCGACCTTAAGTCCCAGCATGGACATCCAGATTTCAAGCAATTTCGAGCGCTTGCTGTTCGATCTCTTGGGACGGGACGGCGCCAAGGTGACGGCGTTGATGAAGCAGTTCGCCGAAACAGGCCGTTTCGAGGTCGAAAAAGAGCCCCTGAACGCCCTGCGGGCCTTATTCACAGGCTATCGTTTCGGCGACCAGGAGACCAAGGCGGAAATCAAGGCGGTTTATGAGGAAACCGGGGCGTTGCTGGACCCCCATTCGGCGGTGGGCGCCGCCGCCGCCAAGGCGGCGCTGAAAAAAGAGGGCGGCGCGCCCATGATCGCCTTGGCCACCGCCCATCCGGCCAAATTCCCCGATGCGGTGGAGGAGGCCGCCGGGATTCGCCCCGGGTTGCCTCCTCATTTGGCGGATTTGCTAGAGCGTGAGGAGCGCTTTGATGATCTGCCCAACGATCTGGACGCCATCCGCGGCTATATTTCCGGGAAATTGGCGTGAACGTTCAAACCTCCACCCTGGCCAACGGCCTTCGCGTCGCCAGCGATCCCATGGACGCCGTGGAAACGGTCTCTCTCGGCGTTTGGGTGGAGGGCGGCGCCCGTCAAGAGACGCCCGAAAACAACGGCGTCTCCCATTTGCTCGAGCATATGGCCTTCAAGGGCACCAAACGCCGCAGCGCCCGGGACATCGCCGAGGAGATCGAGAACGTGGGCGGCCACATCAACGCCTACACCTCGCGCGAAACCACCGCTTACTTCGCCAAGGTGCTCAAGGAGGACCTGGAGCTGGCCGTCGACATCATCGCCGACATCCTGCAAAACCCGGTCATGGACTCAGATGAACTGGCCAACGAGCGCTCCGTCATCATCCAGGAAATCAATCAGGCCAACGACACCCCCGACGACCTGGTGTTCGAGCATTTTCAAAAGGCCGCCTTTCCCGGCCAGCCCATGGGGCGCCCGGTTCTGGGAACGCTGGAGGTGGTGCGCGATCTGCCGCGCCAGGACATCATCGATTTCATGAGCGCCAATTACACGGCGCCGAGAATGGTTCTCGCCGCCTCCGGGCGCATCACCCATGAAAGATTGGCGGATCTGGCCCAGTCCTATTTTGGAGGCATCCCGGGGGGCGAGGCGCCTGCCCACGAAAAGCCCCGCTACGCCGGCGGCGATTTTCGCGAGGGGCGCGATTTGGAGCAGGCGCACGTCGTCCTCGGTTTCGAGGGCGTCAGCTTCGAGGACCCCGATTTCTACGCCGCCTCTATCTTGTCGACCCTGTTCGGCGGCGGCATGTCGTCGCGCTTGTTCCAGGAAATCCGCGAAAAACACGGGCTGGTCTACAGCATTTACTCGTTCCTCTCGTGCTACAAGGACGGCGGCGTCTTCGGCGTCTACGCCGGAACCGGCGAGCGGGAAACCAGCCGCCTGATCCCCCTGATTTGCGAGGAAACCCTGAAAGTCTGCGGCGACGTCACCGAACAGGAGGTGACCCGCGCCCGCGCCCAGCTCAAGGCCAGCATCCTGATGTCGCTTGAAAGCACATCGTCGCGCGCCGAGCAGCTGGCCCGCCAGTTGATGGTTTTCGGACGTCCCCTTCCCATGGAGGAAATCATCCGGCGGGTGGAGGAGGTGGAGGTCTCCGATGTCCGGCGGGTGGCGAAACGCCTGACCTCGACGACGCCCACCTTCGCCGCCTTAGGCCCCATCTCGCACATTGAAAGCTTTGAGAAAGTAGCGGAGCGGCTGATAGCTGATAGCTGATAGCTGATAGCTATCTCAGGCGTGTCCGGCGTCCTCGGACAGCATCCTGGGATCGATGCCGATCTTGTCCATGGCCCTGAGCCACTTGCCGTCCAGGTCGGGGCCGAAGACCAGATCGTTGTCGGGGGCCACATGCAGCCAGCCGTTGGCCTTGATTTCCGAATCAAGCTGTCCCGGTCCCCAGCCCGAATAACCGAGCGCCAACAGGCTGCGGTTCGGTCCCGCGCCTCCGGCCATGTCCTTGAGGATGTCCACGGTGGCGGTCAGCGCCACCTCCTGGTCCACTTGCAGGGTGGTTTCCTGGGTGTAGTCGGCGGAATGCAGGACAAAGCCGCGTCCCGCCTCCACGGGTCCGCCGAAATGAATGACGATCCGCTCGCCGATATCCAAGGGCTTGATGCCCAGTTGCTCCAGAAGATCGGGAAAGGTCAAGGCTTCCAGCTTCCGGTTGATGACCAGTCCCATGGCGCCCTCGGCGCTGTGGGCGCAGAGATAGATCACCGTTTCGGAGAATCGGGGATCCTGCAGTCCCGGCATGGCCACCAGTAACTGTCCCGTGAGATAGTCGTCTAATTTTTTATCCATCTGGCCCATTGTTTTATTGTGACACAGGAATATGGCGGCGGAAAGGCGGGAGGAACGGATATTCACGGCTTTTTTCCATAAACTTTTCGTGAGTTTTGACGATTTTGTCGAATTCGCCCTAAAAAAGTCCATATTCTCTGGGAAGGACAGCTTCAGTCGTTTATTGAAGGCGCGGATGTTTGTTCATGGAATCATAAAAGCGCGTTACGCGCTGCTGGCGGCGTTTCTTTTGGCGTTCGCGCCGGGACGGGCGCTGGCCGAGGCGGCGGTTTCCCCCACGGCGTCACTGTGGGCCGATTCCGGCTTCAGCCGCGTTCGCCTGGTTTCCGCCGTTGAGGCGGTGGGCGAAGGGGAGTCCGTGTCGCTGGGGCTGCACTTTCGCCTCAAGAAGGGCTGGAAGATATATTGGCGCTCTCCCGGCGACGCCGGTTTTCCGCCGAGTCTTAATTGGTCCGGCTCTAAAAATCTGGACAAGGCCGTCCTGTCATGGCCCGTTCCCGAGCGCTTTTCCGTCCTCGGCTTCGACACCATGGGCTACAAGGACGAGGTGGCGCTGCCCATCAAGGCGACCTTGGCCAAGGCCGGGGAGCCGTTGAGCCTCAAGGTCGTCATCGACTATCTGGCCTGTAACGAGATCTGCATCCCCTTAAGGGTGAACCTGGCCCTGGATTTGCCGCCGGGACCGCCTTCGCCGAGCGCCTTCACCCACCTTATCAACCGCTTCGCCGTGCGCGTGCCGGGGGACGGATCGGCCCATGGCCTGTTTATCGAGAAGGCCGAGTTGCTGGGCGCGGGCGCGGCGCTCAGGGTGAGCGCGTCGACCACCCTCGCCTTCGCCAAGCCCGATATGTACGTGGAGGGTCCCGACGGGTTGTCGTTCACGCCGCCCAAGGTCAAGCTCGGCGGTTATGGAAAACGCGTCACCTTGGAAACATCCATCGGCGGCCTTCAGAATCTGGAAGAAGGGCTGGCCGGAAAAAGCCTGACCATCACCCTCATCGACGGACAACGCTTCGCCGAAAAAACCCTTGTGGCGCAATTGGCGGACGCCGCGGCCGCTCCCTTGGCGGCGGCTAGAACCTCTCCCGGAGCCGCCCTTGGGGCGGAGCCGCCGCTCTTGCTGATCCTGGCCATGGCGATTGCCGGCGGGCTGATCCTCAACCTCATGCCCTGCGTGCTGCCGGTGCTGTCCATCAAGCTGCTGGGCGTCATCAAGCACGGCGGCGGCCAGCGGCGCGCGGTGCGGATGAGCTTTATGGCTTCGGCGGCGGGCATCCTGTTTTCCTTCCTGGTTCTGGCCGGAATTCTGGCCGCCTTGAAGGAAGCGGGATCGGTGGTGGGCTGGGGCGTTCAGTTCCAACACCCCTGGTTTCTCATCTCCATGGTCCTGATTGTGGGGTTGTTCGCCTGCAATATGTGGGGCTTCTTCACGGTGCGCCTGCCCATGTGGGCGACCGATCTTGGCGACAAGGCCAGCCATATCCATGGCCTTGGCGGCTCCTTCATCTCCGGCGTTTTCGCCACGCTTTTGGCGACCCCTTGTTCGGCGCCGTTTCTCGGCACCGCCATCGGTTTCGCCCTTTCCCGCGGCGTCGGGGAAATCTTCGCCATTTTCACGGCGCTCGGCGTCGGCCTGGCGTTGCCGTTCCTGTTGCTGGCGGCGGCTCCCGGTCTGGCCACCCGCCTGCCCAAGCCGGGGCCATGGATGCTGACGCTTCAGAAGATTCTCGGCTTCGCCCTTGCGGCGACGGGCGTTTGGCTGCTCAGCGTGCTGGCCGCCCAGGTGGGATTGGCCGGCGCCGTCGTTATCGGCGCCTTGACGGTTCTCGCCGGGGCGGCGCTCTATTTAACCCATCGCTTGGGTGGAAAGTTCGGGCGAGCGGGAGCGGCGGCGGTGGTGGTTCTGGCGGCGCTGGCCTTCTGGACGCCTCAAGGCTTTTCCCCCGTGGCCCCTGTTCAAGCGTCCAAAGGCGCGGACGTCCTGGACAAGCTGTGGACGCCTTTTGACGAGGCGGCCATTGGCGGCTTGGTCGCCGAGGGCAAGGTGGTCTTCGTCGACGTCACCGCCGATTGGTGCATCACCTGCATCGTCAACAAGACTTTCGTCCTCTCCGAGGGCGAGACGTTTAAGCGCCTGTCCAGCCCTTCCGTCATCGCCATGCAAGCCGACTGGACGTTGCCCAGCGACGCCATTTCCGAATATCTGGCGCGCTTTAAGCGCTACGGCATTCCCTTCAACGCCGTTTATGGTCCGGGGGCGCCGGACGGTCTGGTCCTGCCCGAGTTGCTCTCCCAAGATTCGGTGTTAAGCGCCATGGACAAGGCCGCCGGACCTAATTAAAGACTAGGGTCCGCTTGTGCTTGTAGCGACGCGCCGGTGGCCAGTTGGTCGGCGCGTTCGTTGCCCTCGTGGCCGGAATGGCCCTTGACCCACAACCATTCCACCCGGTGGCCTTCGCTCGCCGCGTCCAGCCTTCGCCACAGGTCTTCGTTCTTGACCGGCTTCTTGTTCGCGGTCCGCCAGCCGTTGCGCTTCCAGGCGTGGATCCATTTGGTGACGCCGTCGCGCAAATAGACGCTGTCGGTGTGCAGGCGGGCGTTGACGCCGCGCTTTAAAGTCTCCAGCCCCTGGATGGCGGCCATCAGCTCCATGCGGTTGTTGGTGGTGTCCGCCTCGCCGCCGGACAGCTCCTTTTCATGGCCCTTCCAGCGCAGCAGAACCCCCCAGCCGCCGGGGCCGGGGTTGCCGCTGCAAGCGCCGTCGGTGAACAGTTCCACCGTGTCGGTTTCGGTGTTGGTCATAAATAATATATATAAAGAGATAACCCCCCCCTGGAAACACCTGTGGGAAACGCCCTTAGGGAAACAAATGCGGATGCGGACGCGCCTTTTTTTGGTCCTTTTATCAGCGGTGACGCTCGCCCTTTGGACCGGGCCTTCTTTTTCGGCGCGCCCCGGCGGCTCTGTCCTGAAGCCCGGCAAGGAGACTCTCAAGGCCCCCGACCCTGTGGTGCGGCGCATTCAGCAGGCGCTGATCCAATTGAAGCATTATTACGGCCCGGCCAACGGCCGCTTTAGTCCCGAGCTTGAAAAAGCCATCCGCGCCTATCAGAAAAAGACGGGCCAAAGGGTGGACGGACGGGCCACCAAGGCGCTAGCCAACCGCCTTGAGACGGCAAGCAAGGTCCGGGCCTTGCTGCAACGGCTGAAGAAAGTACGCGGCCAAACCATTGACGCGGCGCGGCAAGCCTTGATGAGCCGCCCCGATACGCGCCGCCTTCTGGAGGGCGATAAAAGGGAAGCCGCCGCCGACCCGGCGCGCGACGCCGCGCCCTGTTTTCGCAATCCCACAGCGCGCTGCCTTCTGACCGAGGCGACCCAAAGCGCACGGGCGGTTTTCAAGCCGGAAATGCGCGACTGGGCGCTCGGCGAGGTCCTGGTGGCCCAGGCCAGGGCGGGCCTGAGCCAAGAGGCCATGGACACGGCGCGCCGCATCCAGGATCCGCGCCTGGTCATGGCCGCCCTTCGCGACATCGCCAAAAGCCAGGCCCGGGCGGGACGCGGCGCCGAGGCGCTGGCCGCCTCCGAGATCATCCCCGACCCCCTGCGCCGCCTGGAGGCCTTGGAGGCCATCGCCTCGATCCAGGCCCAAAAAAGCGAAACCGGCGATCTCCCGAAGATCCTCGGGCGCTACATGCAGGCTTTGGAAAAAGTGAGCGACAAGGGAAAAAAGGTCGCCTTCCTGGCGCGGCTGGCGGTGATCATCAGCCGCTCAGGCGACGGCGCGGCGGCGGCCTTGCGCTTGGCCGAGGCGGAACGTTTGGCGCGCGCGCTTTCCCCGGCCTCCCGGCGCGGCCCGGCCTTGCGCCATGTGGCCTCGGGATTGGCCGAAACGGGAAACCCCAAGCGGGCGCTGGCCCTGCTCAAGGAAGTGGAGGACAAGACCGACCATACGCCGGTCCTGGTGACCGCCGCCGCCGCCCAGGCGCGCGCCGGAAACGCCGAGGAGGCGCTGGCCACCGCCGCCGCCATCGACGCCAAGCGTTACCGCGCCGTGGTCCTGAGCCGGATCGCCATCGCCCAGGCCGTAGCCGGTGAATTCGCGGCGGCGCGCGAAACCGTGGACAAAGCCTATGGGGCCGCCGAGGAGATCAAGATGCCCTTCGCCAGCGACTACGCCCATAACCAAGTGGCCCTGGCGTTGCTTGAAATCGGACGCAAGGAAAAGGGAGACGCGCGTCTTGACTACGAGGAGGCGATCGCCAAGGCCAAGGGCGTCAAGGACGATAAACTGCGCGCTACGCTGCTTTGGACCATCGCCGCCGAACAACGGCGCGGCGGCTTCGCGGACGCGGCCAAGCTGACGGAAAAACAGGCCAAGGCGGCGACGGAAAAAATAAAAAGCGCCCTAAGCCGGGTGTGGATGTTCGGCGATATGGCCGTCCGCCGCCTGAAAGCGCGTGAAAAGGAGGCCGCCTGGACCGCCTTCAATCGCGCCCTGTCCCTGACCGAGAACATTAAAAACAACTGGAGCCGCGCCCGCGCGCTGGCGAAGACGGCGACGACCTTGATTGAATTGACGGAAAAGCTTTAACCCTCCCAGGCGTCCAGCCAGACGATGAAGGATTTCAGGTCGTCCTCACGGTCGAAGCGGATGCGGCAGGTGACCGGGCTGTCCTCCGGCTCGGCCTGATTGGGGCCGATCCGCCAGCCATTGTCGATGTTGCCCTTCAGCCATAAGAACATCTCGTAGAGGAAGGCCTCGTTGGAATGGGCCAGGTTCAGGTAATGGCCGCGCCGTTCCTCGACGCGCCGCTCTTCGCCCCGCCGGCGGTCGTCGAATTCCATCTCGGCGGCCGAGGCGATGATGCTGATCCGGCGGTCCTTGTCCCCCCGGCGCTCCGAAAGGGCGTAGACGCCCGCCATTTTCTCTGTTTTCATTTTGGCGACCCCCTTGTTGTCGATCCTCCCGCGGCGGCCTAATGTCGTTACCTTAAAGATACATCAATAGCCATAACGCATATCCTTTGGTTCTGTCCATTTAGTATTTTGTATATTTTAGGGGCGCCATGGGCTTGTATCTTGCTTAGGGTCCAGACTCATTCAAATGACGCCCTATGGCGGAGGATGCGGGCGGGCTGGGAGATGAAGGAATTCGGCTTCTGTCCTTGCCCTTATTGACGCAAGACTCTACAAAGATTTTCTTCTTGAGGGAGACGCCGCATGGCTGAAGAATCCATTCCGCCGGATGTCGCGAAGCTGAGCTTCGAAGAAGCCCTGGCCGAGCTTGAGGACATCGTGCGCCGGCTCGAGGACGGGTCGGGCAAGCTGGACGAGGGCATCAAGGCTTACGAACGCGGCGCCTTGCTCAAGCGTCACTGCGAGGGAAAGCTTAAAGAAGCCCAGGCCCGCGTCGACAAGGTTGTCCTCGGCTCCGGCGGCGCCCAGAAAGTCGAACCGGCCGACATCCAATGAGCGGCGATTCCCCAATGGGCGGGAATTTCAAAGACGTCCTGATGGCCAACGCCGAGGCGGTGGAGGAGGTCCTCGACCAGTTGATGCCGGTGGACGGCAGCCCCGAGGGCCGGGTCACCGAAGCCATGCGCTACGCCGCCCTGGCCGGGGGAAAACGCATCCGCCCGTTCATGGTGACGGCTTCCGCCAGCTTGTTCGGCGTCGGCAAAATCTGCGCCCTGAGGACGGCGGCGGCGGTGGAGATGGCGCACAGCTATTCCCTGGTCCACGACGACCTTCCGGCCATGGACGATGACGACCTCAGGCGCGGCAAGCCCACCTGCCACATCCACTATGACGAAGCCACCGCCATTCTTGCCGGCGACGCCCTTCTCACCAAGGCGTTCCAGGTATTGGGCGAGGAGGAGACCCATTCGGACCCGGCGGTGCGCGCCGAGCTGGTGGTGGAAATGGCCAAGGCCATCGGCGACGAAGGCATGGTCGGCGGGCAGATGTTCGACCTGATGGCCCAGGACCGCACCCTGAACATGCCGGAGATCACCCATCTGCAACGGCTGAAAACGGGAAAGCTGATCGGCTTTTCCTGCGAGGCCGGAGCTATACTCGGCAAGGCGCCGGAAAAAGCCCGCAACGCCCTTATCGCCTACGCCCATGACCTGGGGCTGGCCTTTCAGATCGTCGACGATCTGCTGGACGTGGAGGGCGACGAAAAGGAAATGGGAAAGAAGGTGGGAAAAGACTTGAGCGCCGGAAAAGAGACCTTCGTTTCCCTGATGGGAGCCGACCGCGCCCGCGCCCAGGCCGACATGCTGGCAGGTCAGGCGTCAAATCATCTTGATTTATTCGCTGAAAAAGCCGATTCTCTTAAATATCTTGCTGAATTTGTTATAAAAAGACGAACATGATGCGTTGATTCGATGTTTTTCAAGCGCATGGGGGTTCACTTGGACTGAGGAATCCTGGGAACTGGGAACATTGAGGGGCTTGAATACAGTGACGGAAACACATGAAACGCCGCTTTTGGATACGGTTAAATTTCCCCAAGACATCCGGGAGTTTTCCACTGAACAGCTGACGCGGCTGGCGGGCGAAATCCGCCAGGAAACCATCCGCTTTGTTTCCATCTCCGGCGGCCATCTTGGGGCCAGCCTCGGCGTTGTCGAGCTGACCGTCGCCCTCCACTATGTGTTCAATACGCCCGAAGACCGGCTGATCTGGGACGTCGGCCACCAATCCTATCCCCACAAAATCCTCACCGGCCGCAAGGACAGCATGCATACGCTGCGCCAGGGCGGCGGCATCTCGGGATTCACCAAGCGCTCGGAAAGCGAATACGACCCCTTCGGCGCCGGCCACAGCTCCACCTCCATTTCGGCGGGGCTGGGCATGTCCGTGGGCCGCAACTTGTTGAAAAACGACAATCACGTCATCGCCGTCATCGGCGACGGCTCGATGAGCGCCGGCATGGCCTACGAGGCCATGAACAACGCCGGGGCCATGGACGAGCGGCTGATCGTCATCCTTAACGACAACGACATGTCCATCGCGCCGCCGGTGGGCGCCATGAGCGCCTATTTGTCGCGGATCATCTCGTCCGGGGCGTTCCGCTCGGTGCGCCACTTCGCCAAGGTGCTCTCCAAGAAATTCCCGCGCCCCCTGGAAGAGGCGGCGGCCAAGGCCGATGAATACGCCCGCGGCATGATGACCGGCGGCACCCTGTTCGAGGAATTGGGCTTTTATTACGTCGGCCCCGTCGACGGCCATAACCTGGAGCACCTGTTGCCGGTCTTGATAAACCTGCGCGACGATACGGATCCGGGTCCGGTGCTGCTGCACGTGGTGACCCAAAAGGGCCGCGGCTACACCCCCGCGGAGGAGGCTCCCGACAAGTACCACGGCGTCGGCAAGTTCAATCTGGTGACCGGCGAATTGCACAAGTCGGAAGCCAAGGCGCCGTCCTACACCAAGGTCTTCTCCGACGCCCTCGTCAAGGAGGCTGAAACAGACGACAAGATTCTCGCCATCACCGCCGCCATGCCGGCGGGCACCGGGCTTGACCAGTTCGCCGAACGGTTCCCCGAGCGCTTTTTCGATGTGGGAATCGCCGAACAGCACGCCGTAACCTTCGCCGCCGGGTTGGCCGTCGAGGGTTTCAAGCCCTTCGTCGCCCTCTACTCCTCTTTCCTGCAAAGGGGCTATGACCAATTGGTGCACGACGTGATGCTGCAGAACCTGCCGGTGCGCTTCGCCATCGACCGCGCCGGTCTGGTCGGCGCCGACGGCGCCACCCACGCAGGAAACTACGACATCGCCAACCTGTGCTGCCTGCCTGGCATGGTGGTCATGGCCGCCGCCGACGAGGCGGAGCTTAAGAACATGGTGGCCACGGCGGCCGCTTACGACGCCGGTCCCATCGCCTTTCGCTACCCCCGCGGCAACGGCCTCGGCGTCGAGATGCCCGAACAAGCTGAAGTCCTCAAGATCGGCAAGGGGCGCATCGTTCGCGAGGGATCGACCGTCGCCATCCTCAGCCTCGGCACGCGGCTTGAGGAATCCCTGAAGGCGGCCGACGAATTGACGGCCAAGGGCTACTCCGCCACCGTCGCCGACGCCCGTTTCGCCAAGCCCTTCGATGTCGATCTTGTGCGCCGGTTGGTGGAGAGCCATGAACTTTTGATCACCATCGAGGAAGGATCATGCGGTGGATTCGGCGCCAATGTGATGCAGTACTTGGCGACGGAAGGTCTGCTGGACAACGGCGTCAAGGCGCGGTCCATGACTCTTCCCGATCGCCTGATTCGCCACGACGACGCTTTCAAGCAGTACGACGCCGCCGGCCTCAACGCCAGCCACATCGTCGACACCGCCTTGAACGCACTGAACAGAGAGGTCGTGGCCGCCAAGCCATCTCCGGTTAGGGCTTAAATCGGCTATGGCTTCCTTTGACGACCGCGACGGGCTTATCTGGTACGATGGCGAGATGGTTCCTTGGCGCGAAGCCAAGCTTCACGTGCTTACCCACGCCCTGCACTACGCCTCCGCCGTCTTCGAGGGCGAACGCTCCTACGGCGGCGAAATCTTTAAGCTGACCGAGCATTCCGAGCGGCTGGCGAATTCAGCGAAGATTCTGGGTTTCGATCTTCCCTACAGCGTCGCCGAAATCGACGAGGCCAACCGCCAAGTTTGCCAGGCCAATTCCATCACCGACGGCTACGTGCGCCCGATGGCGTGGCGCGGCTCGGAGATGATGGGGGTGTCGGCCCAGGAATCCAAAATACATGTGGCCATCGCAACCTGGCCGTGGCCGTCCTATTTCCCGCCCGAGGCGCGTATGAAGGGAATCCGCCTGAAGACCGCGTCCTGGCGCCGTCCGGCGCCCGAAACCGCGCCTGTTTTCTCCAAGGCGGCGGGCGTTTACATGATATGCACCA